>CALAHA010000001.1 GCA_937891565.1 uncultured Ilumatobacter sp.
CCGTAGGGGAGCGCACCGTCGGGACGCCACAGATGATGGTGCGGATCAATGATCCGACGATCAGGATCGATGATTGGCTCAACGACCTGATCGAGCCATTCCTGGGTTCCGTGTGCGGGTGCAGCGTTGCTCATCGCACCGTTTGTACTCGCTCAGCGAACTCCGTCCCCACGCGGAGCGCACCGAGTAGCGCTGCTGTCAGGAATTGAAGACGTAGTTGCCGTCAACGAACGGCTTGAAGATCATTAAGACGATGCTGGCCACGAGGATCAGGTGGGTGATGCCAATGCCCATCGACATCTTCTTCTTGGCGTCGTCAGAGGTGTCGCCGATAGCGGGCCGGATGAGAAACCAGCTGACGGCAACGGAGCCGATCCAGAGTGCGATCGTGATGGTGATCCACCACATCTCTGCGAGAGCGAACTTGTTCACGCCGGCCATGCCCATGCCGACGACCCACAGCAGGATCAGGGCGGGAAAGACGAGCTTCATGTGCAGGGCGGCCATGGCGCTGGTTTCGCCGGCGCGCTGCATCCGGGGATACATGAACAGCGGTCCGAATGCGGCGACGATGCTCAGGATGTGGACGAGATAGAGGAGCTTGACGAGAGTTTGGCTCTCGTTGAGGAAGATGGCGATCACGAGTGGAACGTTACCCGCTCGCACGTTGGGTCGGTAGCCTGGCTGTATGTCCGACACGGCTCCTGACGCCCAGCGCAGTTACATCGTGCGCACCATGGGGTGCCAGATGAACGATCACGATTCCGAGCGGATCTCCGGCCTCCTTGAAGCTGATGGTCTCGTACGCGCCGAATCTGAGTCGGAAGCCGATGTTGTGGTGCTCAACACGTGCTGTATCCGAGAGAACGCCGACAACAAGCTGTACGGCAACTTGGGCCACCTGAAGACCTGGAAGGGTAAGAAGGACGGCCGCCAAATCGTCGTGGCAGGCTGCCTTGCTCAGAAGGACCAGGAACTCGTCGCCCAGAAGGCCGGCCACGTCGATGTTGTCATGGGCACGCACAACGTTCACCGA
Source organism: uncultured Ilumatobacter sp. (assembly GCA_937891565.1). GTDB lineage: Bacteria > Actinomycetota > Acidimicrobiia > Acidimicrobiales > Ilumatobacteraceae > Ilumatobacter_A. The sequence goes on from CALAHA010000001.1 coordinate 1,037, forward strand.
GCAGCCGAACTACTCGAGGCGTCGAAGTCATCCGAGGTGCCGATTACCGAGATCCTTCAAGAAGCGGTCATCGACGATCATGCGATGTTCCCGTCGGCGCTCCCGGCGCGTCGTGAGACCTCGTACAACGCGTGGCTCACGATCCAGATCGGCTGCGACAACAACTGTGCGTTCTGCATCGTGCCGGCGGTACGCGGCGCCGAGATCAGCCGCCCGTACGTCGACATTGTCGGTGAAGCTGAACAGCTCGCAGGCGATGGCGTCACCGAGGTCACACTGCTCGGTCAGAACGTCAACAGCTACGGCCGCGACTTGCAGCTCGCGGCGCGCCAGTCCGGCGACGAGTCAGCCAAGCTTCGCCCACTGTTTTCGAGCCTGCTTCGTGACGTCGGTGCGGTCGAGGGCATCCGCCGCGTTCGGTTCACAAGCCCGCACCCGAAAGACATGCGGCCAGACACGTTTGCGGCGATGGCCGAAACGCCCGAGGTGTGTGAGCACCTGCATTACCCGTTGCAGTCCGGCAGCGACCGCGTGCTTGCGCTAATGCACCGTGGCTACACCGGTGCTCGCTACCTGGAACGACTTGGGCAAGCTCGTGCCGCCATCGATGATCTCGCTGTTTCGACCGACATTATTGTTGGTTTCCCGGGCGAGACCGAAGACGACTTCGAACGCACCCTCGAGGTAGCGGCGGCTGCGGAATACGACTACGCCTACACATTTATCTTCTCGCCGCGACCTGGCACCGAAGCCGCCGACATGGAGGCCGACTTCGTCGGAGCCGCAGTGGCCAGCGAGCGGTTCCAGCGCCTGCGCATCGTCGTCGAGCGTTCGGCACTGTTGAAGCACGAGGCACGTGTCGGTCGTCTCGAAGAAGTGCTGGTCGAAGGCCCGAGCAAACGCCTTCCCAACGTGATCAGTGGACGTACCCGTCAGAACAAGCTGGTCCATTTCGTCCCGCCGCGTCCGCTGCGAACAGGCAGCTATGCCACGGTCCGCATCCACCGCGCTGCGCCGCACTTCCTCGAAGGCGACTTCGTCGAGTTTCTTTCCGAGCCGGCCCACAAGATCCGCATCCCCGTCTCCGCGTTGTAGGCAAACGCCCGGCGTGGCTTGGGTGGCACTACATTGAGGCTCAATGGGTGAAGCGACCGAGGATCCGCAACTGGCCGAGTACCGATCGAGCATCGACAACATCGATGCTGCACTCGTCCATCTGCTGGCCGAGCGGTTCAAGGTGACCAAGGCAGTTGGGCGTTACAAGGCAACAGCCGAACTGCCAGCAGCCGACCCCGCTCGCGAGGAGATCCAGATCGCACGGCTCCGTTTGATGGCCGAAGCTGCCGGCCTCGACCCGACCTTCACCGAGAAGTTTCTCCGGTTCATCGTCGCAGAAGTGATCCATCATCATCAGCGCATCGCCGAAGGCGAACACCTCTGATCAGCCGGCCGCCACGCGTTGCGGTCATTGGATCGACTGCATCGGGAAAGTCGTCGGTTGCCATGGCCGTCGCCGCTGAACTCGGTGATGTCGAGTTGATCTCGGTCGACTCAATGCAGGTGTATCGAGGCATGGACATTGGCACGGCGAAGCCGTCGACTCAAGATCAGCGTGCTGTGCGCCACTACTGCATCGACCTTGTGGAGCCGACCGCTGAATTCACCGTCGCCGAATTCAAAAGGGCGCATGCGACGGCACTCGATGAAATTGCAGCCAGGGCGCAGCGCGCCCTGCTCGTTGGTGGAACCGGGCTCTATCACCGCGTGGTGATCGACGACTTCGACCTGCCCGGGGAGTGGCCCGAGGTGAGGGCCGGTCTCGATCACCACGAGACGAACACGCTCTACCAGCGGCTTCGCGAGCTGGACCCGAAGGCTATTGAGAAGATCGACCCCGAGAATCGGCGGCGTCTGCAGCGTGCGCTCGAAGTGACGATCGGCAGCGGCAGGCCGTTCAGTTCGTTCGGGCCAGGAGTCGACCACTATCGCGACACGGGGGTCACCCAGGTCGGTTTGCGCTGGCCTCGACCGATGATCGCCGAGCGCATCGAAGCCCGCGTGCACGCCATGATCGATGCCGGATTAGTCGCCGAAGTGGCAACGCTGAACGAGGCGGGATTCTCCAGGACATCCGCCCAGGCGCTCGGCTACAAGGAAACCCTGCAACATCTTCGTGGCGAGATCAGCCACGATGAAGCCGTGGCAATGATTATCATCCGAACGAGGCAGTTCGCTGTACGTCAGGAGCGATGGTTCCGTCGGGATCCACGCGTACGCTGGATCGATATCGAGAGCGATCCGGTTGCCGAGGTGGCGCCCACCGTCATCGAAGAATTGCAGCGAGCATGACGACCCTGACTCTGACCAAGCACCACGGCCTCGGCAACGA
>CALAHA010000002.1 GCA_937891565.1 uncultured Ilumatobacter sp.
CCCCTGCGAGCGCTGTGTCGAAGCTGCTCGCCGCGCCGATTGAACTCTCGATCTTCCGCTCGTCGACGGACAACGATGGCTACAAGCTGATGCGCCAACTCCACGAGAGATATGGCATTGGCGGGACGAGCTTGCAGGCGTGGCAGGCAGCGGGCGTCGATACCAAGCCAGCAGATGAACTCGTTGGCCATGATCATCGCGTCGAGGTGCTCGACGACGGTTCCGAAGTGCACCACCACACCGTCAACGTGCCAGCTGAGCTCAACGATCTCGGTCGCGTCGGCATCACATTCCAGCTGAAGGCGGGCTTCGATCAGACCCGTTGGTTCGGCCGTGGCCAACTCGAGAACTACCCCGACCGCAACCGCGGTGCCATGGTCGGCACGTGGGAATCGGGCATCGACGACGAGCCGTACCTCGTGCCCCAGGAGTTTGGCCTGCGGACCGATTGCCGCTGGTTTGAGTTCGTGAAGTCGGGCACTGGTGAAGTTGTTCGACTCGATGTCCTGCAGCCGACGACGATGCATGTCTCGGCAACACGGTTTACCGCGCATGACTTGTTCGCTGCCGGGCACGAGACCGACATCAAGCCCCGCAAAACGCTCGTCGTTCACGTCGACGTCGCGCATCGCGGCGTCGGCACAGCCAGTTGCGGCCCCGACATCCTCGAGCAGTACCGAGTGCCAACCGGCAAGCACACTTTCAGCTACCGCCTCTCCGCCAAACAGTTGCGTATGGGGTCAGGCCCCTTTCGCAACTCTGTGATCTCAACCATTCGACAGTGATGCCACTGGTCGTCGTGAGGTGCGCCACGTCGCCCTCGTCGACGTCGACAACGTGATGCGGGCCCACGGCGAAGTGTTCGGGAAGATCCGCCCGGCGTGCACGCTGTTGCGTGTTGCTGGGCTTCTCGACCCGAAGCTCCTTGTCGAGATTGAGGCCTATGCAGTGATCAGCGACTGACCACAGAGTTGCGAAAGGGGCCTGACCCCATACGCAACTGTGTGGCGGTCGCGTCTTCAGTGAGGTTGTCGATGCGGTCACCGAGCCACTCGAAGAAGCTTTGTGACGCGATGGCCTGGAACAGCAACCAGGCAATGAACAGCGCGGTGGCAAAGCCGAGTGCGATCTTTACCCAGCGCAGCAACTTGCTCGTATATTCCGTGACCAACGGCGTGAAGCTGCGCACTGCAGTGGTGGCGCGCTGCGAGAATTGCTCGGCCGCCCGATCGAGTTCTTGGCGGGCCACGGTGCGGACCTCGGCAATGATTTCTTGTGCGTCCTGGCGTGAGTAGCCCTGTGGCCGATCGGTGTACGCCCGCTGGTCGGCAGCGATTGGCTGTTGCGGAACGAGCGCTTCAGCTCGCGTCAGTTCGGCGCTACTTGGGGGTGCTCGACGAATGTCGGTCCAGTCAAGCCCGTCCCACCAGCGCAGCCGCTGACGGCCATCAGGGTCGGGGTACCAGCCCTCGCGTGGTGCATCGACGATGCGCATGATCAGTTGCCGTCAGCGTCGCGGTACTCGGCGCGATCAGGCTCGGGAAGCTCGACACGATCGTTGTCGGCGGGAATCGGCAGGCCATCCTTCGGGCGAACCTCGTCGCTGGAGTCTTCGGGTCGAATCGTTTCGGCGAATGCGGCAACCGTGCCGAGGAGGCCGGAGAACTCGGCCGGAATGACGAGCTTTGTTGCCCTGCCATCGCCGATCTTTTCGAGTGCCGACAGGTACTCGACGGTGAGCACGTTGTGATCGGTTTTGGCTTCTTTGATACCGGTGAGGCGTGCTTTGGCCGCGAGCCCCTCGCCCTCGCCGATCAGTTCGAGCCGGATCTTGTTTGCCTGCGCCCGAAGCCGAATTGCTTCTGCCTCACCCTGCGCATCAAGGATCGCAGCCTCCTTGCGACCGGTTGCAGAGAGCACCGCGGCCTGCTGTTCGCCGTCGGCACGAGCAATTGCGGCCTCCTGGTAGCCCTTGGCCTCGGTGACTGTGGCACGGCGGTCGCGCTCGGCGCGCATCTGCGCGTGCATCGCCGACACGATGTCCGGCGGCGGATCGATGCGCTGAATCTCGACACGAACCACTCGCACACCCCACTTGTCAGTGGCGTCGTCGAGGACCTCGCGCAACTGGGTGTTGATCGTGTCACGCGAGGTGAGTGCCCTGTCGAGCTCCATGTCGCCGATCAAGTTACGAAGATTGGTCTGGGCGAGCTTCGTGATGGCGGTGAAGAAGTCGGCAATGTTGTAGACGAGGCGCTGCGGGTCGGTTGCCTCGTAGTAGACGACGGCGTCGACGGACACGACCACGTTGTCGGCGGTGATGACTTCTTGCGGCGGCACGTCCACGACCTGCTCACGCATGTCGATCAACTGCATAGTTTCGATGAAAGGCAGAATCAGGTTGAGGCCCGGTTCGCGTGTGGCCTTGTATTTGCCGAGACGCTCAACCAGACCACGCTGATACGGACGCACGATCTTGACGGCGCCGACGAGGACCGCGATGCTGATCAGCGCGATAACGCCGACGACGATGGCAATGGGATTCATGATTGCTCCCTGTCTGTTGATTGGTCTGCTGATTGGTCTGTTGTTGGCGGTGGCGGCGGTGGCGGCGGTGGTGGCTTCTGCAGCGGCGGGCCTGTGGGCGGTGTTGTGGGTGGTGCAGCGATCAGCGGTGTGACGACCACCCGGGTGCCGTGCATTTCGGTGACGGTGACTTTCGAACCGTTCGCGATCGCGATTCCGTCGTTGGTGAGTGCGCTCCACACTTCGCCCTCGACCTTAACGCGGCCGCGCCGTTCGGTGTCGTCGGGGTCAATCGTGACGGTGACGATCGCCGTCATTCCAACGAGCCGATCGGCGCCGACACCTGCAGCGAGGTCGCTTTCATCGGCGAATTTCATCACACGCTTGTACAGCAGGATCCACAACGCTGCGCCGCCGAAGATGAAGACGCCCCACTGGATTTCGATGGCAACGTCGTAAAAGCCCAGCAGAGCGGCAGCGAAGGCCGAGACGGAAAACGGAAGAAGAACGAATGCGCCAGCAAGCACCGTCAGCTCGATGATGACGAACGTGATCCCGATGAACAGCCACACCCACGGCCAGATGTTGAGGTCGATCCCTAGGTCCAATACGGCCGACAACATGATTCCAACCTACCCACGTTGCGCCGACGTCCGTAGGTCAAGCCCAGAACAGGGTGTCGGCCACACCGGCAAAGGCGGCTACAGCGAGGCGCGGCGGATGCGGAGGGGGGTCTCAGTGGGCGAGGTGAGGCAGGCCCCGGTGTCGCAGTCGAAACGCCATCCGTGCAAAGTGCAGACGAACTCGCCGTCTTGAATCTCGCCGAAGGCTTCGAGGTCGGCGTCACGATGCGGGCAGCGCCGCTGGACGACGTAGTCGCCGATCTGAATGTCGGCCTCGTCGACATGGCCGCCGCCGCCAGCTGCGATTTCGAGCTTGCGCACCACTTCGGCTTCAGCGCGCTTCATCCGTTCACGCGACAACGACTTCAAGAAGTTGTAGACGTACTCGTTGAACTCGCCTTCGCGCCACGCCGTGAAGCGGCACGACAGCAGCAACGAGTTACTCCAGTCGACAGCGCGTTGAGCAGTCACGGCTTCGACCAGGTCGCGCGAGATGTCGAAACGGAAGCCGTACTGCTCGCCATCGTGGCGACGCACTTCGGCGTTCGGAAAATCGATGACGATTGGCAGGTCTCCCGCGTTGATCACGACGTTCGCGCCGACCATCGAGCACAGCGTCGGTGCCATCTCGAGGAGCGGCTGCCACCAGTTTCGCAGCTCGGCCAGCAGGTCGATGTCGAGCGCCTTCCAGCCGGCTTTCATGTCGTCGAGCCACGGCAACCAGTCGGCCTGGTACTGCTTGAGGTAGGCGCGCTTGTTGGTGAAGATGGCGTCGACGTCAGCGTCGGGTATTGGGTGGGTCGAGATGATCGTGTCACCGACCTCGATCGTGGTGCCGGGGATGTTCAGCACTCCATCACGTTTGCCGTCGTTGAGCATCGCAAGGAATGCGGTTTGGTCGGGGAAGATCGACAGCTCGTCACCGTCGATCATGTTCAAGCCGAACAGGTCAGGGTCGAGGAAACACGGTGGACCGGCGCTCGGCACAACAGCGCGTGCGTCGATCTTTTCGACAAATCGCATTGCACGGGCGAACTGGGCATTGACCTTGGCTGCGCACTGGCGCTGCTTCTCCGCGACGTCCATTTCATAGACCATCGGATACCAGATCGCGCCGGAGTACTGCAGCCAGTGCAGATCGACCGGACCGTGCGCAGCGAGCTGACCGAGGTCGCTCGTGCGGCAGTCGTTCTGGTTGACGAGGATCGCATCATCGGCGATGACGACAAGCGCTGAGTCGCCGCCTGGACCGTCAGTGATCGACGACTCGACATGGATAGCGATCTTCAGGCCGGGCGCGATCTCGAGTTCTTGAGTGTCGTTCGTCTCCAAGAAATTGGTGAACCCGTGCTCCTGCAACGTGCGCCGCTGTTCGCGGGTGGGGAAGTCGGGGAGCAGGATTGGAATGTCTCGGCGCAGATGTTGATCGAGCCATGCCTTGTCGTGGTGATCGCCGTGCAGGTGCGAGACGTAGAGGAAGTCGGCCTGTTCGATTCGCTCTCGCAGATCGTCGCTCAGCTGATCGTTGCGCGGGAAAGGGAACCATCCACCGAAGAACGCTGGCTCGAACCAGGGGTCACAGAGAATTGACCCCGCTGGCGTCTCGATCAGTATTCCTGCATGGCCAATCGACGTCGCACGCACCCCTGCAGGATAGAGGCGCTAACGGTGGTGTGGAAGGTCGTGTCGGACACGTCGCTGGCAATTGCTCACACAACCCAGCAGGAAAACGGCAAGAGCAGCAGCTGATTGCGTAGCTGCTGCTCTTCAAGATGCTTTCACATTGGTTGTTTGTCAGGCGACGGGCGGGTCGGTGAACTGCTGGCCCGCACGCGAGACGTGCTCGGTCCAGGCGCTGCCGTCCCAGTAGCGGAGTTCGTAGCGGCCCGACGGATCGGCGTACCAGCCGGCGGGGACACTCGACTCGGCGGCTGCTTCAACAGCAGCCTCGACGGCCTGATCGGCTGCGATGTCGTCGGCGCCGACCTGTGCTGCGAGATCAGCGACGTCGTTGTCAGGAGCGGCGGCCCAACCAGCTGGCTCGGCAACTGCCGTGGCTGCTGCATCGTTGCCCGGCAGAGTCGGCGTGTCGACCACGGCTGCGGGATCGCTGGTGGTTGCATCGGCGGGCATTTCGGCCACAGCAGCTGCAGCGACGGAAGAAGCAGCCACGCTGACATCGTCAGACTGGCCGCTCTCGCGGCTCAAATAGGCCACGATGTTCGTGCCCGCGGCCACGATCGAGACGACAGCCCAACCCTCAGCCGACTTCTCGGTGAGCATCGGGGCGAGGGATTCAGCGTCGTATGATGACGCGGTGATCGAAAAAAACTCCTGCATGCAGCAAGAATAGTCCCCGACACGCCCAGAAACGGAGGCATCGGGTCCGTTCATGAGGAATATTTGTCACTCGTCGGACGGTTCTAGGCCTTCGGTCAGCGCGTTGACGTCGGCGTGTTGGGGATCGCCGTCGTAGGTGACGACGCCACCGTTGAGGGCGACGAGGCGTTGGCTTTCGAGCACGCTCGACAGTTCATGCGTGGCAACAACGAGTGCAGCGCCGTCGGCATGGGCGAGCCGAAACAGCTCGAGGAGCGCAAGGCGACCGGTGCGATCGAGACCGACGAACGGCTCGTCAACGAGCATCACGTCGAAGGGCCGGACGAACGCCATCGTGATCGCGGCCTTCTGCTTGAGCCCGCGGCTGAATGTCATCGGCAGATCGTCGGCCCGGTCAACGAGCCCCACGGCGTCGAGGAGGTCGACGGCGTGCTGTTCCCAGTTCTCGGTGCCGTGAAGGCGAGCGATGTACTCGAGGTGCTCCCAGACGCTCAGATCGTCATAGAACACCGGCTCGTCTGACAGGTAGGAGAGCGCAGCACGAGCATCGGGCGAACCGAGCGCGTTGCCGGCGACCTCAGCCGTGCCGTCGGACGGTTCCAGCATCCCGGCAAGCATGCGGATCAACGTGGTTTTACCGCTGCCGTTGTGACCAATCAGGGTGACCCGTTCGCCAGCGCGCACTTCAAAATCGATTGGAGCGAGGGCCTGGGCCTCGCCGTAGCGCTTGGTCAATGCAACAGTGCTGATCGCGGGTGTTGTGTTCATCGGGTTCCCATCATGGAGGGTTCAGGTCGCTTGCCGTTCAGCTCGGCCAGCTTCAAAGAACGATCGAATCGCAACGCCCCAACGGTCGCGTCGCTGGACCCAACGCACAAGCAGCCCGAGGACGAGTGCCACGCCGATGGTGGCCCGTAGGGCTGTGCCGACGCTGGGATCGAAACGCATCGCGACGATCGGGACGAGACCAAGGCTGGTGAGAATGATTGGTAAGAAGGT
>CALAHA010000003.1 GCA_937891565.1 uncultured Ilumatobacter sp.
CTGCTTGGGCCGCACCGACCACGCCGTGTGCGCCGGCCTGTCGATCGGCAGGCACCACCATGCCGACCGCGACGCCGGCGGAAGAAATGGTGAGGCCATCAGAGACGGCGTGCACCATCGCAACGGTGAAGATCAGCCCGCCGCTCGGCAGGAATCCGTAGAGACACATAATCCCGGATGCGAACAGCAACCCGATCGAGCTGAGCTTGAAAGGACCAAATGTCTGGGCGAGGCGACCGCCGGGCGGCCCGAGGAAGATCAACGGTAGGCCGAACAGGGTGATGCCAAGGTTCGCAATCCAGTCGGTGGTGCCGAGGTCTTTGTGGACGACATCCCACAACGCGTCGAAGGCGCCGATCATCGCGAAGGCAACGGCGCCGAGTATTACCGCGCCCGCGAAGGGTCGGATTCGGAGCAGGTCGAGGGCGAAGCGATGTTCGGACTGTTCCACCGACTCCTGAACTGGGACGCGAGCAACGATTGGCAGCAGGATCAGGGTGATCGCGGCGACCACGATAAACGGAGCGGGAATGCCAAACGGGCCGACGAGAATTGCCGAGATAGCTGGACCAGTAGCAAAGCCGAAGACGTCGGCAGCGAGCAGGCGGCCCATGTTCTGGCCGAGGTTGTCGGGGTCGGCGAGGATCACGATGCGCTTGACTGCCGGGCTGGCCGCGCCGATGCCGATGCCGGAGACGAACCGGCCGATCAGGATGGGCGTCAGTGTTGTACTGAGCGCCATCAGAAGCAGCCCGGCGACGTTGACGAGCACGCCGATAAAGACGAGTTTCTTGGCGTGGCCGCGGTCGGCGAGCGGTGCCAGGGCGATCTGCGACAGGAAGCCGGCGATGAAGCCGAGCCCGATCACGAACCCGATCGCGGTCTCACTGATGTCGTATTCGTCACGGAAGTCAGCAACGATCGTGAACAGCACGCCGTAGCCAGCCGCCAATGCCGCCATGAGCCCGCCGAAGGCGAACAGCAGGACGAGCGGTGACGGTGGAGCAACCCGTGGGGTTGATTCCTCCGAAGCCAGCGATTGCACCAAGTGAGGCTAGCTAAACAACGGGTTCAGATCGCTGTCGATTGATCTGGTGATTGATCTGCTGATTGATCTGGTGACTGGGGTGGTGACCGGGGTGATGATGCGCGCCGCTCAGCGCATCAACCGTAGGCGACGAGACCGGTATCGAAGATCGAACTGAGGGCGCGGTGGGTCGGCAGTGCTCGGGCGCTGAGGCCCCAGGGGCCGGCATCGCCGGGTGTGAAGTGGCCTGCGTAGATACCGTCACCGACGTACTCAAGATTGACAGCCACGGTGCGGTGCTGGTCGAAGCTGCCGTCACTCGCGAGCGGGCCGTGCATGACCTGGGTGACCAGTTCGTCGGCACGCAGGTTGCCGGGATCAACGCGGACACGAACCGAACGAATGGTTCCGCTGGTGCCGTCGGCGACCTCGGATCCGTTGTCGAGCAGTTCGACCGAAACTGACGGCCATGCCGAAGCAACGCCGACCTTCCACGCTGACAACTCGCGCGCTACCGCCGCGTCGTCGGCGAGGCGCAGGTCGGTCGATGCGGCTGCGGGTTCGTAGAGGGTTGTGACGTAATCACGCACCATGCGCGCTGCTACGACGTTCCAACCGAGCGTCTCCCAGTTGTTCAGAATGCGTTTGATCCAACCGCTGGGAATGTTGTCGTGGGGGCGGTCGTAGAACAGCGGCACGATTTGCTGCTCGATGACGTCGAACGTGGCCGACGCTTCGCGACGGTCACGTCGGGTGAGGTCGTGATCGTCGTCGAACGACGCGATGTCGAACCCGTTGGTGCCGTCAGACATCTCGGCCCACCAGCCATCCAGAATCGAGCAGTTCAATACGCCGTTGAGGGTGGCCTTTTCGCCGCTGGTGCCACAGGCCTCGAACGGGCGGCGAGGCGTGTTGAGCCATACGTCGCAGCCGTGGTACATCGTGCGGGCAATGCCGATGTCGTAGTCGGGGATGAAGACGAAGCGGTGGCGGACATCGGCGTCAGCGGCGAGCTTGGCGATCTGCTGGATCAAGCCCTTGCCGGGATGGTCGGCCGGGTGAGCCTTTCCGGCGAAGACGAACTGCACGGGTCGATCAGCGTCGAGCAAAAGTGCACGCAGCCGATCGATCTGGTCCAGCAGGAGGTTCGCTCGCTTGTACGTGGCGAAGCGACGGGCGAACCCGATTGTGAGGACGTTCGGATCGAGGAGGTCATGCCCAAGCCGATCGCGCACGAGGTCTACGAGTTCTTGGCGGCCGACGTTACGCATGGCCCAGATGTCGGACTGGTCGATGTTGCGAACATGGGCCCAGGCGTCGGCGCCGGCTAGATGCCAATCGTCGCCGAGCGCGCCGGTGAGTAGTTCGTCGGTCCGGTCACTGACCCATGTTCGGGCGTGGACGCCGTTCGTGATGTGGCCAATGGGCGTCTCGTTGCTCGGAAGATTGGGCCACATTCCGCCAAACATCTCACGTGCAACCTCGCCATGCAGCTTTGCGACGCCATTGGCGCGAGCCGCAAGTCGAAGCCCCATGACTGCCATGTTGAACTTGCCGTCGGGTTCGTCGGAGCGCTGGCCGAGCGCAATGAGCTGGTCGAAAGTGACTCCGCACGACGTGGCGAAATTGACGAAGTAGGACTCGAACAGCTCACGCGGAAACCGGTCGATTCCGGCGGGGACGGGAGTGTGGGTGGTGAAGACGCCGCCGGCGCGCACTGCCTCGATCGCCTCGGCAAAGCTGAGCCCGGCATTGGTGAACTCGCGGAGCCGCTCGAGGCCGAGGAACCCTGCATGGCCCTCGTTGCTGTGGAACACCTGCGGAGCGAGGCCGAGAGCACGCAGCGCTCGGACACCGCCGATACCGAGGATGATTTCTTGGCGCAGACGGTGCTGCTCGTCGCCGCCGTAGAGGCGGTCGGTGACAGCGATGACATCGGGCGTGTTCTCGGGCAGGTTGGTGTCAAGGAGGTACAGCGGAATCCGGCCGACATCGACGCGCCAGATGGCAACCAGCGCAGTGGTGCCAGCGAGGTCGACTTCGATCGTGAGCCCGGTCGGGTGGACGCCGTGAGCTGCAGGGTTGATTCGCTCGTTGCGCTCCTCCTGCCAGCCATCGCTGTTCAGCTGTTGGTGAAAGTATCCCTCGGTGTAGAGGAGCCCGACGCCGATCAAGGGCACGCCGAGATCGGACGACGCTTTCAGGTGATCGCCGGCCAAAATGCCGAGACCGCCCGAGTACTGGGGGAGGGCCTCGGTGATGCCGAACTCGGGGGAGAAATACGCAACGGATTGCAGCGGCGAGCCCTCGGAGGCTGCACTGCGATCACCAAACCATGACGGCCCATCGACAGCCTGCTGGAGCCGTTTGCAAGCAGCCCGAACGCGGTTGACGAAATCTGCGTCGTCTGCCAGCTCGCCCCAACAGGTTGGTGAGGTTCGCCGGACCAAGTCGACCGGATGTTGGCCAGTCCGTCGCCACGAGCCGGGTGCGCTGCCATCAAGTCGATCGAACACGTGAGCGAGTTCACGGTCCCACGCCCAGTGGAGATTTGCAGCAAGGCCGGTGATGCCGGCGAGCGATTCAGGGATCTCGCTCACGACGTTGAATTGATGGAGCGGACGCACCGAAGCGAGGATAACGACCTGCGACTGACTGTGTTTGAGGTGGTCGAAAATGTGCGGCCCGACACTCCGCCCCGCCTTCGAAATGCGCCTGCCCTCGACGTACGCCTGCCCCGATGGAGTTCCGGTAAATGCCCGTGGAATGCCCGTGGAATGCCCGTGGAATGCCCGTGGAATGCAGGTGAAATGGCCTGGGAGTCAGCGTCGACGGGCGTCAATCGATGTCGAATACACACCTGCGGTGGCCGTTGCGATGGCGGCCCACGAATAGTTCTGTTCGATCAAGTCGCGTGCGTTGCGAGTCAGTTCGTCAGCGAGAACCTGATCGGTCAGCACCCGTTCGATGCAGTTCGCGAGGTCGTCGGGTCTGCCGGGCTCAAAGGTGAGGCCAGCATTGGTCCCCTCGATCATTTCGGCGAGGCCGCCTGTCCGGGCAACGATGAGCGGAGCGCCTGCCGCGAGAGCCTCGAGTGCAACGAGGCCGAATGGCTCGTAGAGCGACGGGATCACGACGCAACCGGCGCGACGGGTGAGGTGGCGAAGTTCGGTGTCGTCCAAGAAGCCAGTGACGTGGACGCAGTCGTTGACGCCTTCGACGTCGATCTGTGCCTGGAGTTCCGGGAGGTAGCTGCCGCGCCCGGCAATCGTGCACTGGACTCCGGGGACTCGTGCTCGCACATCCGTCATCGAGCGGGCGAGCACCTGAAAGCCCTTTTCGAACTGGACGCGTCCCCAAGAGAGCACCAACTGTTCTCGCTCGACCGGCGTATCGCCCTCGACCAGCCACAGGTTGGGATCGATGCCGTTCGGCACGCGAGCGACAATTTCGGGTGGTAGTTCGAAGCTCGACACGAGCTGGTCCGCCATGAACCTGGTTGGTGAGATCAGCCGATCGGCCTGGAATGCGAGCCACCATTCGATTGAGTTGATGTCGCTCGGCACGCCTGGCGGGAGTTGGCCGCCATGCCGTACCCGTTCGGTGCCGTGCATCGTCAGGATGAACGGCACATCGAACCGGGCAGACAGCGTGTCCCCGGACCAGCCCATTCGCCAGTCGTGTCCGTGGACCACGTCGGGTTCCCATCCGTCGAGTAAGACGGGAAGGCTGCAACCGAGCTTGACGAAGGCGTGATTCGCCGAAGCAGTGCGCGCCACCGGATCGGTCTTCGACAGCCATGGCAGGTCGGCAACACCACGGACGACACGGACCGGCCCAGCAGCGTCGGCGACGCGGTCGGTACCGGGATGTGTGGTGGTCATCACGACCACGTCGTGCCCGTTCGCCGCGAGTGCACGACTTAACCCATCGACGTGCGCTGCGGTGCCGACCGTCTCTTTTGGTGGGAAGTCCCAGGACAACAACAACACACGCACGGCCGCGCACTCTACTCTGGAGGTTGATGCCACCGATTGACTCTGCGCCCCCCGCCGCTTCGAGGTCCAGTTCCACAGGGTCGCGACCTGCCCCGATTGGTGAGCTCGACCTCCATCTGCTCGGCGAGGGCAACCATCGTCGGTTGTGGGAAGTGCTTGGCCCGCAGGTGTTTGGTCCAGGTCCAGCAGGCGTGAGTGCAGTGCAGTTTGCCGTGTGGGCGCCGAATGCTGCGTCGGTCGCTGTTGTGGGCGATTGGAACGAATGGCAACCCGAGCCGATGGCGATGATCGAGGCCAACGGGCGGACGGGAATTTGGACGGTCATTTGTCCGGCCGCCCGATCCGGCCACTGTTACAAATACGAAATTGTCAGCAAGCAAGGGCGCACGCTCCGCAAGGCGGACCCGATGGCCCGTCAGACTGAGGCACCACCGAGTGATGCCAGCGTCGTGCCGGCTCCGACTCAGCACGAGTGGTCTGACACCGAGTGGATGCACGAGCGCCATGTGACCGTCGACGGCGACGCCCCGATGCGGATCTACGAAGTGCACCTTGCGTCGTGGCGCCGCGGCGTCGACACGTGGGACGACCTTGCCGAGCAGATCGCAGCGCATGTGGCGTCGCTCGGCTTCACCCACGTCGAACTGCTACCGGTTGCCGAGCACCCGTTCGGTGGATCGTGGGGATACCAGGTATCTGGCTACTACGCCCCGACGGCGCGCTTCGGCGACCCTGACGGTTTCCGCCGGTTCGTCGACGTGCTCCACAACAACGGTCTGGGCGTCATCGTCGACTGGGTGCCGGCGCACTTCCCGAAAGACGAGTGGAGCCTCGGCCGCTTCGATGGCACGGCGCTGTATGAACACCCCGACCCGCAGCGTGGCGAGCACCCGGACTGGGGCACGTATGTCTTCGACTTCGGGCGAAACGAGGTGCGCAACTTCCTTGTTGCCAACGCGCTGTACTGGCTCGACGAGTTCCACATCGATGGCCTGCGGGTCGATGCTGTGGCCTCGATGCTCTACCTCGACTATTCGCGAGAAAACGGCGAATGGACACCGAACGTGCACGGAGGCAATGAGTACCTTGAGGCGATCACGCTCCTGCAAGAGACGAACAGTGTCGTTGCGGAAGAATTTCCTGACGTTTTGATGATCGCGGAAGAGTCGACGGCGTGGCCGGGTGTCACGCATCCAGTCGCCGAGGGCGGCCTTGGCTTCACTCACAAGTGGAACCTCGGCTGGATGCACGACTCGCTTGGCTATCTCGCGCTCGACGGCGTGTATCGAAAGCACCACCACAACGAGATGACGTTCTCGCAGCTGTACGCCTACAACGAACGATTCGTCCTGCCACTCAGCCACGACGAGGTGGTCCACGGCAAGGGCAGTCTCGTCAACAAGATGAGCGGTGACGACTGGCAGAAGTTTGCGTCGCTCCGCAACTTGCTCGCATGGCAATGGTCCATGCCCGGTGTGCCGCTGCTGTTCATGGGCGCGGAACTGGCGCCATGGCAGGAGTGGAACGATGCATCCGAGCTGCCGTGGCACCTTGCTGAGCATCCGCCGCACAAGGGCGTGGGCGACACGATCCAGGCAATGAACGCAATCGCGGACCGTTGGCCGGCGCTGTGGGAACGCGACACCGACCAGGCCGGCTTCCAGTGGCTTGACGCCAACGACGCTGCGCACTCAATGTTCGCCTTCACACGGTGGGGTGTCCACGGTGCACACGCCGTGGTCTGTATCGCGAACTTCACCGCTGTTGCTCGGCCGGGTTATCGCGTCGGACTGCCCTGGGGCGGCGACTGGCACGTGGTGCTCGACACCGACTCACCCAAGTTCTGGGGGAGCGGCCACCGCGGTATCGACACCAACTCGATCGCGGCCGGCGTAGAACCGATTGACATCGCTCACGGGATCGAGGAACCCTGGCAGGGCCAGTCCTGTTCGGCGACCATCGACGTTGGTCCGCTGTCGACACTCTGGCTTGCGGCGCGCAGCCCCGGTTGATCCGTCACAGGTAAATTCGCGAGCAGCGGAGCCCGGCGCAGGCTTGCGTCAGGCGCTGAGGCGTCATTCGGTGGTCCACGAGGCGAACGTTGTCAGGTATGTCCCGTCGTTAGCGAGCGCTGTCACGTTGGTTGGCGTTACCCAAAGCGCGCAGATGTCGGTCCAGTCGTCAAGCCCGACGAAGTGCGGTTCGATGGGGTCGTTGGAGCGGCACAGTCGGCCTTGGCCGAGGTCGATGGTCCAATGTCCGTCGCGTGTAGTGAGCCGGACATAGCCCGCACTGAGTACGGCGGCAGGTCCGCTGTCGCTGGTGATGCAACTGGCAACAGCGTTCAGCGGCCGGAGCGCGATGAGTTCGTCACTTGCCGTGTCGGGATCGAGATCGATCATGACCGTGGAACCGCATCCCACTGCCGATGCGGCAGCGATGACCAGGATATTCGTCATCTCAAGGTCAAGACAGGGCGGGGCACAAATGACAAGGTGTTCCTCAAACATCGAGACCGTGACGGTCGCGTCAGTGCCCTTTCCGGTGGGGTTGATATTCGGACTGCGCGAAAGCTCCATCCTGACACCTCCTCAGGTCACTCCAAGTCTGACGCCGGTGGGTGACGACATTGTGACGAATATGTCCCAAAACTGCGCGTTCGGCAAAGCGCCGAGATCAGGCGCGCCGGACCGTCACACCGGTCAGACCAGAGTGTGACAGCGGGTCAGTTCGTGCGGGCGTTGACGAGGGCTTCGAGGGCCTTCAGGTTGCGCTTCCAGATGAAGCCGAGGAGGAGTTTGCCGCCGATGATCTCGCCGAGTCGCCCACCGAGAAACCAAGGGAAGTCGAGGTCTTCACGCCATGTGAACTTCGTACGCTTGCCGCCTGCCAGAGGCTCAAGCGAGAAGATCCCGCTCCCTGTGACGATGCCGGTGTGCTTGACACCCATTGCTCCGTCGATACCAGGAGTTCCGTCTTCGCCGTTGGTTGCAGGCGTCCACACCGTGATCTCCATCTGATCCACCAACTTGATCGGGCCAACCTTGGTGTCACAGACAAACTTGGTGCCGATGCCGCGGGTCTGTTCGGTTTCGAAGCGGATCGCAACGGCGTCGGCCATCCAGTCGACATGATTTTCGATGGGTTCGACGATGGCCCACACCTCGGCGGGCGTGGCATCGAGATCGATCGAGACGGTCACATCACTCATCTGATGATCATGCCTGACCAGCCAGCCAGCTGAACAACGGGGCAGTGTGACGTCGGGCTATGCGTCGATGGTAATTGATTTTAACGTTTCGCACGCCTGCTCGGGCGGAAGCACGTTGATCAGTACGCCCGTGCCGCGTTCGAAGCCAGCCTGGGTGACCAGGTTCGGCCAGACGTGGGCGTGCCAGTGGTATCCGCCACCATGCTCGTGCGGAGCAGTGTGGAAGCCGAGGTTGAACGCCACATCGCCGAGAACGGCGGTGAGCTGACCGAGGGCATCACGCAGTGCGATGCCGACGGCGGCCAGGCTTTCGTCGCTCGCGTTTTGCAGATGTGCTTCGTGGTGACGTGGAATGATCAGCATCTCGTAAGGAACGCCGCTCCAGAACGGAGTGATCACAGCGACGTCGTCACTGGCAATGACAACTCGTTCGTCAGCAGCGATCTCGGCTTCAACCGTGGTGCACAACAGGCAGCCACCGGCGAACCTTGCGAAAGCGCGTTCTTCGTCGATGACTTCGCCCGGGACGAAAGGCAGGCCGAGGATCTGGCCATGCGGGTGAGCAATCGACGCACCGGCCTCGCGGCCATGGTTGACAATGGCCTGGGTGTATCGGACTTGGTCGAGCGCTTCGTGCTCGGAGAACCGGCGGCGAAGCGTGAACATCAGCTCGGCAGCATGCTCGTCGTCGAGCTGATGGAGGCCGCTCTCATGATCGGGCGTGTACACGAACACCTCGTGGATACCGCTCGCTTCGGCCTGGACGTGAACCGGGCCGAGGTTGTGAACCGCAAAGCCCTCGTCGCCGTCGAATGCCGGGTACTTATTCGGAACGACGCGCATTGACCAGCTGCCATCGGCTTCGATTGTTTCGAGCGCAGGAGGGGTTTCTTCTTCGTTGCCGGGACAGAACGGGCAAGGCCGACCCAACTCGGGGTCGACGATGTCGGTGCGGCTGGCGAAGTCGCTCGGGCGTTCGGCCCGTTCGGCCACAATTGTGACCCATCGTCCATTCAGCGGATTCAGACGCATCTGGCTCATCGTCTCAACATTCTACGACTGAAGCTCACGCGAAACATGGCAAGTCCTCGACCTTGTTACAGCCGTGCAGCCGTGCAGCCGTGCAGCGTGACGCAGGTTCACTGCGACGCAGCCTTGAGCGCCTGGCTGTACTGCACGTCGAGGCGGCCCTGATTCCAGCGATGCATTCCCCAGCCAGCGAGGGATCCAATGCCGAACGCGATGAGACCGCCGACGCCATCAAGCCAAAAGTGGTTGCCCGTGATGACGATGCAGAACAACGTGGCGAGCGGATACAGCACGACAAGCGCTTTAGTCGACCGTCGCCGGAGCAGCGGCCACACGGCGAAAACACACCAGGTTGACCAGCCGATATGCAGGCTCGGCATTGCTGCGTACTGGTTGGAGATCGACGCCATCGTTTCGGAGTCGAATGACCACGGTCCGCCATATTCGGCAAGCGTGTCGACGAATCCGAAGCCGCCTTGACCACGAAATCTGCTGGGCAGACAGGCGCCGCCGTACTGAGACGGATCAAGTGCGGGGCAAGGCTTGTCGAGCAGACGAGGTGGCATGAGTGGAAACCATGCAAAACCGACGATGGCCAGGCTGGTGGTCACGGCGAGTGTGTTGCGCCACTGCGCGAAGACGTCGGGGCGCTTGAGGTAGAGCCAGATGAAGACCCCAAGTGTCGCTGCGAAGTGCAGCGTGCCGTAATAGACGTTCCAGAACTGGATGAAGCTGCGGTAGGAAAGGAACCAGTCTTGGATTGTTTCTTCGTGGTAGAGGCCAATCCATCGTTCGAGTTGGATGATCCGCTCGGCGTTGGTGAAAGCCTGCTCCGGGATGCCGTCGGCGGCGATCTTGTTCGACCCGAACTGGTTGCGGGTCCAAGAGTAGATCGCATAGAAGACTGCGACAATCAGCGCTTCTTTCCACCACAGCGTGCGATGTTGCCGCTCAGGAACGATTTGCTCTTCGGCAACCTGCATGGTTTGGTTACTGTATTCGGTGGATCTGGATCTCTGACGAGCGGATTGACGCTCGGGCGTCACCGCAGGTCACCGGTACCACGTGTTCAGGTAGACGTGCCGCAGCACTTGCTCATGAACTCGTCGATGCTCACAACGACACGGGTCATCTTGCCGGCAGCGATCAGGCCGCCAGCGTCGGTGGCCGAGACTTCAAAGCCGAGGCGCCGGCCGTCGATCTTTTTGAGCACGGCTTCAGCGAAAACCTCGGCGCCAATCGGTGTTGGCTGCAGGTGATCGAACTGCACGCGCATGCCAACGGTGGTCGTGCCAGTCTCGAGTGAGTTCGCCAGAGCGTTGTGGCAGGCCTCTTCGCAGAGCGCCACGAGCCTCGGCGAGCCGAGCACGTTGACGATGCCCGAACCGAGAGCTAGCGCCGTATCTGCATCGGTGACCATCAATTTGGCGTCGCCGCGCATACCCGTCTCAAGTTCCACAACCGCAACGCTAACGCGACTGACCGGCGCGACACACGCCGTGCCGAAACTGTTATGTTCGACTACCCCGTCGCACGAGTGTCGCCGCAGCCGCTCACGTCGTACCCTGTTGATTGTGATCGATGCAGATGTCCTGGAACGAGTACTCGCCGGAGCGGTGCGCACCGGCGCTGACTTCGCGGAGGTGTATGCCGAAGACAAGTCGAACACTTCGGCGGGCCTCGACGACGGCCGCATCGAACAGGTCACCAGCGGTCGTGACCGCGGCGCCGGTATCCGCGTCATTGCAGGCGACACCACCGGTTTCGCACACACGGCTGATCTCTCCGAAGCCGGCCTCGTCGCTGCGGCATCAGCAGCAGCTGCGGCAGCCAGCCAAGGCGGCGGAGGGGTGCGCAACGTGTCACTCACCAAGGCGCCGATCCATCGCCCGAACACAATTATCCACCTTCCCGAGAGCATCGCCAAAGCCCGCAAGGTCGAATTACTCCAGCGGATGAACGAAGCAGCACGCTCGTACGGTCCCGAGATCGTCCAGGTGTCGGCTGGCTACGGCGACAGTTCCAAGCGCACCCTCGTCGCAAACACCGACGGCGTCTTCGCAACAGACGAGATCATCCGCACCCTGCTTCGCATCAGTGCAGTGGCCGACGGCGACAGCGGTATGCAGACCGGCTACCAGTCGATGGGTCATACCGTCGGTTTTGAGATCTTTGACACCGTCGACGTCGAAGAACTCGCCCGCGATGCCGCTCGCCAGGCGATCACCAAGCTGTTGGCTCGCCCTGCGCCGTCCGGCGCCATGCCGGTCGTCATCAAGAACGGCTCGGGCGGCGTGCTCTTCCATGAGGCGTGCGGCCACGGCCTCGAAGCCGACCTGGTCGCGAAGGACTCGAGCGTCTACGCCGGCAAGGTGGGCCAGCTCGTTGCCAACCCGCTGGTCACCCTGGTCGACGATGGCACGATGCCCGGCGAATGGGGCACCCTCGGCTACGACGACGAAGGTCACATCACCCAGCGCAACACGCTGATCGAGGACGGTATTCTCACGGACTACATGTGGGACCACATCCGTGCCCGCAATGCCGGCCGGCCTGGCTCGGGCAACGGTCGCCGCCAGAGCTACCAGCACCTTCCGATGGTCCGCATGACCAATACCTTCGTGCTCAACGGACCCGACACCCCGCAAGACATCATCAGCTCGACGCCCCACGGCGTCTACGTCGCCAAGCTCGGCGGGGGCAGCGTCAACACCGCCACCGGCGACTTCGTGTTCGGCATGACCGAGGCGTACCTGATCGAAGACGGCAAGATCACCGAGCCGCTGCGTGAGGGCAACCTCATTGGCAACGGCCCGAAGGTGTTGCGAGACATTGACATGCTCGCCAACGACTTTGCGATGGGT
>CALAHA010000004.1 GCA_937891565.1 uncultured Ilumatobacter sp.
TGCCGACCTCAAAGATTCAAGTCGTCACCGGCACCTCCCCGCACGGCCAAGGCCACGAAACGGCGTGGTCGATGATCGCTGCCGACAAGTTCGGGGTCGACCCGTCTGATGTCGACGTGCTCCACTCCGACACCGCAATCGCGCCGCTGGGTCTCGACACGTACGGCTCCCGTTCGCTCCCGGTCGGCGGTGTTGCTGTCGGCTTGGCCTGCGACAAGGTCATCGACAAGGCCCGCAAAATCGCTGCCCACCAGATGGAGGCGAACGAGGACGACCTCGAATTCGTTGGCGGCATGTTCACCGTCAAGGGATCGCCCGACAAGGCAATGCCGCTCGCAGCCGTCGCCTTCGAGGCTTTCACCGCGCACAACCTTCCCGACGGTCTCGAACCGAACCTCGAAATGCAGGTCACCTACGACCCGCCAAACTTTTCGTGGCCATTCGGCACGCACATGTGCGCCATCGAGATCGACACCGAGACTGGCCACGTTGAAGTACTCAAATACGTCGCAGTCGACGACTGCGGCAACAAGGTCAACCCTCTCATCGTTGACGGCCAAGTACACGGCGGCGTCATCCAGGGCCTCGCTCAAGCGCTCTTCGAAGAGGCCCGCTACGACGACGACGGCAACCTCCTCTCGTCGACACTGGCCGAGTATCTCGTTCCCGCCGCCAGCGACGTCCCGCCCATCACACTCGGAGAAAGCGTCACTCCGTCGCCGACCAATTCGCTTGGCGTCAAGGGTGTCGGCGAAGCTGGGACAATCGGTGCAGCACCCTGCATCATGAACGCCGTCGTCGATGCCCTTTCGGGCCTCGGCGTCCAAGATATTCAGATGCCAGCGAGCCCGCTGAACGTCTGGAATTCCATTCAACAAGCAACCGGTCAAGCAACCAATCAGGAGAACAACGCGTGATTCCCGCACAATTCGACTACGTCCGTGCCGAGTCTGCCGAGGAGGCAATCAGCCTCATTGGTCAACACGGTGACGAGGCAAAGTTCATCGCTGGTGGTCACAGCTTGTTGCCGCTGATGAAGCTCCGCCTCGCCCAGCCCACCGTGCTGGTCGACATCGGCCGCCTCAGCGACTTGTCCTACATTCGTGAAGACGGCGACATGATCGCCATCGGCGCCATGACCCGCCACATGGACGTGGAGAACAGCCCCGTCCTCAAAGAGCACGCCCCGCTCCTCGCTCACGCGGCCAGCCACGTCGGCGACCCACAGGTGCGTCACCGAGGCACCATTGGCGGCTCGATCGCGCACAGCGACTCCGCATCCGACCTTCCGGCGACCACACTCGCAATGGGCGCCACCTACGTGGCGCAGGGCCCGAACGGCACCCGTGAAATTGCTGCCAGCGACTTTTTCCAGGGCTTCCTGACCACATCGCTCGCTGCCGACGAACTGCTGACCGAGATCCGCGTCCCGAAGATGGGCGGCGCCGGCTGGAGCTTCCAGAAGTTCAACCGCCGCGCCCAAGACTGGGCAATCGTCGGCGTGGCTGCATGGCGCAACGGCACCGAGTCAGGTGTCGGGCTGGTCAACATGGGTTCGGTCCCGATTCTCGCCACCGAGGTGAGCGCAGCGATTGCCAGCGGCGCATCGATCGAAGACGCCGCTGCAGAAGCTGCAACGGGCACCGACCCGACGGCTGACCTCAACGCCAGTATCGAGTACCGCCAGCACCTCGCTCGCATCCTCACCAAGCGCGCCCTCACCGAAGCCACCTCCTGACGGTCCAGATCGCCCAATACCTGCGTTGACCGAACTTCTCACCCGACCCGTCTGAACGGTTTTTTGTTTGGTGTGGGGTGGCGAGGGGATGACGCTGTGAACGGCGAGTAGCGTTCGGCCGCAATGTTGCTGGCGATTTCGACATCGGGCCTGTGGAGGGTCCTCTGGTGGTCGTTGATCGGCGCGGGCATCGTTGCCGGATACGCCGCGCTCCTGCGTGCTGTCGGCGTCGATTGGGTCAGAATCCGCTGGTCCGCACTTGGCGCATACGGCGTCGGCTACGTCTGGTGGTTCTTTTCCAAGGGCGTGATCATCGATCGCGTCTCGGTCCTCTGGTCATTCGCGATTTTCCTCTCCCTTGCCAGCCTCGGGCGCCCCCTCCGTGAGTGGGCCCGGATGGCGGGCGACCTTGGCATCTTCGTCGTGATGTGGCTGTCCTACGACGAGAGCCGCGGTATCGCCGATGGGCTCGGTATGGCAATCCAGGTCGAGTCGGTCCGCAACATCGACCGATTCCTGTTCTTCGGCACAGACCCAGTCGTTTGGCTGCAGGAACGCTTCTATCGCGGCCCCAACAACGTCCAGTGGTACGACGTCATCGGCTCGTGCGTCTACTACTCCCATTTCATCGTTCCGCCCATCGTCATCGCCGTGCTCTGGCTTGCGAACCGCGACCAGTGGGTCCGCTACATGCGGCGCTTCGCCACGCTGCTCTTCGTTGCATGCGTGATGTTTGTGCTCCTGCCAACAGCTCCCCCGTGGATGGCCGCCGAGGGTAAAAACCGCGTCGGTCTCGACCTCAATGCCCTTCCCCCGCTGCGCCGACCGACCGGCAACGGGTGGCGCCGCATCGGTCTCGACGGCTTCGTCGAGGCGTGGGACACCGGTCGCGATTGGGCAAACCAAGTTGCTGCAATGCCATCGCTGCACTCGGCTTTTGCATTGTTTGTCATCGTGTTCTTCTGGCCCCAAATCCGTAACCGATACATCCGAGCAGCCATGCTGCTGTACCCGCTCACCATGGCAGTCGCTCTCGCCTACTTTGCCGAGCACTACTTCATCGATGCCATCGCTGGCTGGCTCGTGGTCGGAGGCTCATTCTTGCTCTGGAACCGCATCGAAACTCGCCTCGGACAGCGCTCAGTGGACGAACCCACTGATCCCGAAGACAACACCGACAACGACCACTGCACCGACGACAGGCTTGTCTCTTCAGCTTCCGGCGACAACATCGAGCCAGTCGCGTCAATCGCTCCCTGACGCCCCCAGCCGTCGATCTCCCGGCTAGAGCAAGCCGGCGTAGGCGCCGCCGTCAATCTGCAACTGCACGCCGTTCGTGAACGTCCCCTGTTCGCTACACAGGAAGGCCACGTGTGCTCCGAAGTGGTCGGCGTCGCCCATCCGCATCTGATCCATCTGATCAGGCGAATAGAGCGCATCGAGGCGAGGTGTGCGATGCACGCCCGGCTGCACCGTGTTGACCGTGACGCCATCTTCAGCCACTTCGGACGCCAGCGTCTTCAAGAACGCTGTGGCTCCTGCCCGTGCCGTGTTCGACAGGATCAGCTGCGGCATCGGCTGACGCACCGACAGCGAGGTGATGGCCACGACGCGACCCCACCGCTGCTGCTGCATTGCCGGCACTGCGGCCTTGCACATGGCGACAATCGACAACAGGTTGAGGTCGAGCGCAGCCTGGTACGCATCGACCGGCGTCGACGCGAAGTTGCCCGGAGGCGGGCCGCCCGCATTGGGTACAAGGATGTCGACGCCACCGAGTGCGACACGCGCAGCATCGACAAATCCGGTGGCGCCATCAGGCGTCGACATGTCAGCGACAATCGTGACGCAGCCGTGGCCGACGGCCACCGCAGCAGCCTCGAGCCTTGCTTCGTCTCGACCACAGATCGCCACGTGGACACCTTCGGCCGCCAAGGCCTTCGCAGTGCCGAGGCCCAGCCCCGATGATCCTGCAGCGACAGCTGCCCGACGTCCAGCAATTCCGAGATCCATCTGTTGACAGTAGCCAGTGGCGGGCACGCATCGCCCAGTACGGAACCGAGTGTCAGTCGGCGCGCAGGCCAGCGAACTGATCGCGCAGCTCGCGCTTGAGTATCTTGCCGCTCGGATTGCGGGGGAGTTCGGTCACGAACTCGACGGCCTTGACCGACTTGAACGGGGCGAGCTTGCCCTTACAAAACTCGATGACTTCTTCAACAGTGAGCGAGTCGTCGCTCGGCACGATCGCAGCGAGCGGCGATTCGCCCCACCGTTCTGAGGGGATCCCAATGACGCCGACATCGGCAATCTTGTCATGTGCCAGCAACACGCTCTCGATTTCGGCGGGATACACGTTCTCGCCACCGGAGATCAGCATGTCTTTCACACGATCGACAATCGTCACAAAACCTTCGGCGTCGATCGTCGCCACGTCGCCCGTATGGAGCCAGCCATCGATGATGGCCTCAGCGGTGGCCTCCGGGCGGTTCCAGTATCCGACCATAACGTTCGGGCCCTTCACCAGTACTTCGCCCGACTCGCCAGGCTTGCAGTCGGCACCGTCTTCGTTGACGACCTTGACTTCGGTGAAGTAGAACGCCTTGCCGGTCGAGCCGGCACGGGCAATTGCATCGGCTGAGCTGATCAGACAGGCGGGGCCACCAGTCTCGGTCAGTCCGTAGACCTGGTGAATCTCGATGCCGAGTGCGTCGTACTGCTCGATCAGCGTTTTGGCGACCGGTGCCGCACCGCTCATCACCCAGCGCAGCGTGCTGGCGTCGTGTATTTCGGGGTTCCGCACAGCAAGCATGTACTGCAGCATCACCGGCACCATCAGAGTCGTCGTGATCTTCTCGTCACGAATGAGCTCCCACGACTGCAGTGGGTCGAACGCCTTCAGGATCGTGATCGAAGAACCGCCATACATGCAACAGAGCACCGGGTTGAGAGCGCCGACATGGAACATTGGCAACGAGATCAGGTACCTATCACCCGCTTGGAAATCGGCGGTTGCAACCGCTGTCAGAATCGACCAGAGCACCGTGCCGTGCGAGTGCATCACACCCTTCGGTAATCCCGTGGTGCCGCTGGTGTACATGATGAAGACCAGGTCGTCACCGGTGCCGACGGGGGCTGGTTCGTCGGCCGAGGCCGAACCCATCCACTCGTCGTAGTCGGCCACGCCGTCGATGACGTCCCCGCCGACTTGAATCCAGGTCGCGATTGCGGTCTTGTCTCCGCGGCTGCGTAGCTCGGCTGCGATCTCGGCGAAGTCGGAGCCATAGATCAGCACCGTGGCGCCGGCATCGTGGAGGATGAACTCGAGTTCATCGGCGACGAGGCGCCAGTTGAGCGGCACGTTGACAGCGCCGACCTTGCCCGCCGCGAAGAACGACTCAACAAACTCGACGCCGTTCATCAGCAGTAGGCCGACGCGATCACCGAGCGACACGCCTGAATCCGTGAGCGCATTTGCGACCTGGTTCGACCGGCTGTTCAGTTCCCTAAACGAGAAGCGGCGATCGCTCGACGGTTCGAAGATCGCTTCGACATTCGGATCGCGGTATGCCCGCTTGGTCAACAACTGCCCGACGTTCTGGCTCGCACCTGTACTCATGGTGAAATTATCGCGCAGCGACCTACCGCAGGACGAACACGAACGGTGTCAGTCGGTCCGCGTCAGGACAACGACCGATCGGGGGCCCACCCGAAGTGACCCACCGACAGCCTCGCCTGGCCCAATGAAACCTTGCTCATCCGTCGTGTCCAAAGCAATCCGCCACGAGCCGGGAACCTGCACCGCAAAGTCGAGCGGCTCCCACCACATATTCGCCATCACGTAGAGGTCTCCGATATGCCAAGCGATCGAGCGCGAGTGGCTCGCGAGGTCTGGGCCGCCGACAACGCCGAACCATTCGACGGCGCTCCCCCACGGCTCGGGCTGCGTGAGCACATCGTGCTGCACCCGGAAGGCGATGAGGCGTTGAACGAATCGCTCATGATCGACGAAGGCTTCCCGACGCCCCCAATCAATCCACGATGTCTCATTGTCCTGGTTATAGGGATTGTTGTTTCCGTGCTGCGTTCGAGCGAACTCGTCGCCGGCCACAATCATCGGGGTGCCCTGGCTCAGCATCAGCAAGCACATGGCGTTTCGCATCTGGCGTCGCCGCAGCACGAGTACGTCGTGCGGAACGTCGACGTCGCCCTCCCAGCCACAGTTCCATGACCGGTTGTCGTCGGTGCCGTCGGTGCCATTCCAGCCGTTAGCACTATTGTGCTTCCGGTCGTATGTGAACAGGTCATGCAGCGTGAACCCATCGTGGGCCGTCAGCATGTTGATCGACGAACCCGGCGCATCGAACAGGTCGGGACTGCCCTGCACCCGTTGCAACACCGCGCCGACAAGACCGCCCTCACCGCGCAAGAAGCCCCGGACGTCGTCACGGAACTTGCCGTTCCATTGCGCCCACCGTGCGTCTGGGAAGTCGCGGCCAGCGAGGTAACGAGCGAGATCCCACGGCTCAGCAATCAGGCGAACGCCACGCCGATCAGCCCAGTCGCCAATCGACCGAATGAATGCGGGGTCGCGGGCGAGCACTGCGGCCAGGTCAAATCTGAAGCCGTCGACGCCGAGATCTGCGAGCCGGTCAAGCGACGTGAGCAGTAACTCCTGGGCAACGGGTGACGCAGCGTCAATGATGTTGCCGCAACCCGCATCGTCGACGTAGCTGCCGTCGTCGTTGACCACGTAGTACTCCCGGTCGGCGAGGCCGCGCAGGTTGTAGGTCGGCCCCGCCCGGTCTTCCTCGGTCGTGTGATTGAGCACAACATCGAGCCAGACCTCAATGTCGACATCGTGGGCCGCCGACACGAAGTCAGCGAGCTCGGCAGCAGGCGCAGCTGTATGTGCATAACTCCGGTGGACAGCACCAAAAGCGAGGGGCATGTAGCCCCAGTAATTCGGTTCCGCCGGATCGAACTGGTGAACCGGCAGAAGTTCAACGACCGACACCCCCAGCGAAGCGAGCCGAGGCAACTCACCAGCAAATGCTGCAAAGGTGCCAGCATCAGGCCGATCGCGCAGTTTCGTCATCCCCCGGACATGTGCTTCGGACACGATGAGCGGTCGGCTTGTCGGCCGCTGCGGCCTCGGCTCTGGCCACGCTGAGGCGACAGCCCAGGCATCGTGCCGGTCACGGGTGTGGGCCGGGCCGAACCACACCTCGGTGGCGCACGGATCTACGAGATCGGGCCCATCGTCGATAACGATCTGGTATCGATCGTTGGTCTGCACCGAGCCGACCCAACCGCTTCCATCCCGTTCGAGCGGGACCGTGACGCCATCGAGAACTCGCACTTCGACGCGGCTCGCCCCTGGCGAATACACCCGAACATCGACCACCCATAAAGTCTGCCACCGCGATCGCCCCGTACAGCAAGCCAGTACAGCAGGCCCGTACGACAAGGAAACCTCGGGACCTACAACTGCGGAATCCGCCGACCCTTGTCCCGAGTTTCACGGACCGGACGAGTTCTCACCACTCCGCCGGGTTCGGGTTAGGGCTGCTCGGGTATCGTTGTCCCGATGACCCCGGCCGACGTCAGCACCGCTCTCTCTGCCCAGGGGTACCTCCCCGACGAGGGGATCGCCACATCGGTGTTCCTTGCCATGACGCTCCGACGGCCACTTCTGCTCGAAGGCGAAGCCGGAGTCGGCAAGACCGAGTTGGCCAAGAGCCTCGCCAAGGCCACTGGAGGCGAACTGATCCGCCTCCAATGCTACGAGGGGATCGACGCCTCACAGGCCGTCTACGACTGGGACTACGCCAAGCAACTGCTGCACCTGCGCGCAACGGAGGCGACCGGTGAATCGCAGTCGACGACGGCTGATGCGCTCGAGGCTGAGCTGTACGGAGAACGGTTCCTCATCAAGCGTGCATTGCTTCGGGCGATCGAGCCGACCGAGGGCCCGCCGCCCGTGCTCCTCATCGACGAAGTCGACAGGGCCGACGACGAATTCGAGGCGTACCTGTTGGAGATCCTTTCCGACTTCCAGGTCACCGTGCCCGAGGTCGGCGTGTTCATGACCGACCGGCCGCCGTTGGTCGTGCTGACCTCGAACCGCACCCGTGACGTGCACGATGCACTCAAGCGACGCTGCCTCTATCACTGGGTTGAGCATCCCGGCTTTGACCGAGAGGTTGAAATCGTCAAGCTCCGTGTGCCAGACGTCGACAACGTGCTCGCCAAGCAGGTTGCTGCTGCCGTCGAAGGCCTGCGCGGCCTCAACCTCTACAAGCCTCCCGGCGTCGCCGAAACCATCGATTGGGCCACGGCCCTCGGCCGGCTTGGTGCAAAGCGGCTCGACGATTCGGTCGTCAAATACACCCTCGGCGCGGTGCTCAAATATCGCGAGGATCACCAGCGAGTCGAACAACACGGCATCGGCGAAATCGTTAAACAGGCAATCGAAAAGGGCCTGCTGCACGCCTGATGGCCGATCTTCCTCCCCCACGACCGCCAAGGCGAGCCAGTTCGGCTGCTGCCAATGCAGCCATCGCGGCAAACGTTCCTGGTGCAACGATCGAGCTCGCGACCGAGCCAGCAGAGATCGCCGTTGCCTTCAGCCGAGTGCTGCGCGGAGCTGGGCTGCGCGTGCCGACCAGCAGCACCCACACCTTCGCGAGCGCCCTCTGTGCCGTTGGGCTCGATGATCGCGCCGGTGCGTACTGGTCAGGTATGTCAACGCTGGTCAGGCGACCCGAAGACATCGCGATTTACGACAAAGCCTTTGCCGTGTTCTTCGAGCACCGGCGCAGCGCTGGCGAAGATGGGCAAGAGACAGACCCGCTCTCGATTACCATTGCAATCGATACCGATGAGGAAGATGGCGCCGATGACGGCCCTGATGTCTCCGACGGAGACGACGAGGAAACGGTCGAGCTGCGCTTCTCGACCACAGAGATCCTGCGTAACAAAGACTTCGCCGAGTACTCGCCCGACGAACTCATGCTGGCGCAAGAAATGATGAGCAGCCTCAAGTTGATCGGGTCGCCCCGCCGATCGCTGCGCCTCGGCCCTGCCCGACGGGCAACACCTCGGCCAGATATCCGACGCACAGTTCGTGCATCGCTGAAAGCTGGCGGTGAACCGATCGAGCGTCACTTCCGAGCACCGACCGAACGACTCCGGCGACTCGTACTCGTCCTCGATGTAAGTGGCTCGATGGAACCGTACGCCCGTGCGCTGCTGCGCTTTGTCCACGCAGCGGTCGCTGGCCGCCAGAAGGTTGAGGCCTTCGCCCTGGGAACCCGGCTCACCCGAATCACTCGCGAGCTGAACAGCCGCGACCCCGACATTGCATTGCACGAAGCTGGCCAACGGGTGCTCGACTGGAGTGGCGGTACCAAGCTGGGCGTCGGCCTGCGCCAGTTCAACGATGAATGGGGCGTGCGCGGCCTTGCACGCAACTCGATCGTCGTCATCCTGTCAGACGGGTGGGATCGTGGCGACCCTGACGAGCTTGCCACGCAAATGGAACGTCTCCAGCGCGTCACGCATCGCCTCGTCTGGGTGAACCCGCTGAAAGTCACGCCGGGCTATGCCCCGCTGGCTCGGGGAATGGCCGCTGCGCTCCCCTATGTTGACAACTTCGTGGAAGGCCATTCGGTGGCCGCCATGCAAGAACTCGCCGATGTGATCAGCCTGCCGTGAACAAGAAACTGGGCGAACAATGTGCAACAAAATGAGAGGGAAATCCGCATGAAAGACCTGCTCGAAGACATTGCTCGATGGCGTGCTGCGGGCGAGCGCGTGGCGGTCGCCCGCGTCGTCGACATCGAAGGATCTGGCCCGCGTGACCCTGGCGCAGCGATGGCCGTGACGGCCTCGGGCGAAGTAGCTGGCAGTGTCAGCGGCGGCTGCGTCGAAGGTGCGGTCGTCGGCCAGGCCCTCGCGATTCTCGACGGAACCGAAAAGGCTGGGATTACCACCTTCGGCTATTCCGACGACGATGCGTTCGCTGTCGGCCTCACCTGCGGTGGCACAATCCACCTGTTCATCGAGGAACTCAACTGGTGAGCATCTTCGAGCAGTACGAGTCGCTGCTGCGGGCAGAGTCCCCGGTTGCACTGGCAACGGTGATCGAAGGCCCCAACATCGGCGCAAAATTGCTCGTACAGCCACAGAGCGACCCCGTTG
>CALAHA010000005.1 GCA_937891565.1 uncultured Ilumatobacter sp.
CACGAGGCACATGGCGTCGCTGTCCGGCTCGATCGGGTTCGGTACTGCGTGTGGGACCACAGCGGGCGTGCCGAACGGTGCAATGGTCTGCAAGCCAGAGACCTTAATGTGGTTCACCGTCGAGGACGGCCTGATCACCAAGCGCACAGATGTGTGGGATAGCGCGATTTTCATGGCTCAAATAGCGACAACTGACTGAGCCCATACAGCGAACAACGGGTCGCCCGATGCCTTTGGGTTGCGCAGTTGCGTGGTCGGCTCATCGAAGCCGGCGGTCATGTCGAAGTAGGTCTCGACGATGCGGCAGCGACCGCGGTCGTCGGTGTGTAGCCAGCCACGGATCACCTTTGTCGGAAAGCAGCGGTTCGAGAATGTGCACACGAAGACGCCGCCTGGTCGCAGCACCCGGGCTGCCTCGGCGAAGACATCGAGCGGCTTGGTCAGATAGTCGACAGACACGCAGCACGTCACCGCGGCGAACGTTGCATCGTCGAAGGGCAGCGTTGGATCGACGTTGAGATTGCGCACGTGCCGTTCGTCGGCCATCTCATTGGCAGCGAGCTCAGCGGCGTTCATGCCAGTCACGACAAGCCGCTCAGGTTTGATCAAAAAGTGTGAAATCCATGACGAGCAGATGTCGAGCACGGGGCCCGAGCTGGGGTCCGAGAGGCCGGAGAAGTTGAGTTCGTCGTACAGGGCTCCGACGGCAGCGATCGCGCCATCGTCGATGTGGGTGACCAGCCGATCGAACGCGTAGAACTCGGCGTCGTCGGTCTCGTCGGTCCGGGAAAAGAACCCGGCTGGAAACGTTGTGTTGTGTCGCTCATCCACGTCTTGACGCTCTCACACGGCGTCTGCCTGTGCTGGGTCGAGGCCACGCCACCTTGAATTTCGACGGCCGCGGCAAGTTCGTCATCGGTTGGCTTGTCAGGAATGTCGATCACTGGTGGGTCACGCAGGCGAGTCGCGTCGCCGACAAGGCTCCGACACGCACTGAGCGGCGCCGGGACGCCGGCGTCGCAGAACCCGTTGTCGATCGTGGTCTGTTTGAAGAGTCAATAGGAGCGCCCAAGTGCGAAGCGGAGCCCACTGTGGCCGACCTCGGCAAGCAGCGCTTCCTCATTCTTCTGCCCGAGGTGTGTCATAATTGACAGTATCAATAATCAACAAGAAAGAAACTCATGAACGAATCAACATGGATCGAACTCGGCAACCAAAACTCAGAACGGATGTCGAGGTCTCAATTGACGTACTTCATCTCCATGAGCGCGCTCACCGCCACGATTGTCTTCAGTGGAAGTGGCTTCGCGCTCCTGCTCAGTGTCGCGGCAGTAGGAATCGCTCTCTATGGAATCCTGACCTTCGACGCGGCGCAGCAAGCCAACATCTTGATGAGCCAATCAATGCCGGAAAGCGTCGCTTCAACTCCTCTCGGAGAAGCCATCGGCCAAGTGAACCAGTACCAGTTTTATCGCGCAACGAATGCTTTGTTCACCGCTGGTATCGCAGCGATTCAGATCATCGCTATTAACTGAACCGGCACGACTGCACCTCGGATCGTGCGGCCGTTGTAATCGACCTCTCACCAATCAGGGCCGAACCACATCGGCGAAGACCCCAAGCGGCCGAGTTGGGTGGGCTACCGACGCACAGCTTGTCATTGCGGCAAACGTTTCGTCGTCTCAAGCGAAGAACCCCGGTGGAAAAGTGTGTCGTGTCGCCTCCAGCTCCAATTCTGACGATTGAGCGCCCTGGGCCATTTTCGCCAAGGTGACCGTTGGCGGCCGCTGCGGTCGCGACGGCTACCACTGCCGGTCACCGGTTCTCGGTGAAGGCTTCGTCGACGTTTTTGGGAGTGATGCTGCAACGGCTGCTGACAGGCCGTCCGAGACGGACCAGATACGCGTCCCTCACTAGTGTCGAGAGCACAGCGCGATGCACCGACACGGGGTGGGTGTCGATCAGCGACTTTGGGAAAGAACGCCACGATGACCGACACCGACACCGACACCGACACCAGTAACGACCAGAAACTTCAACGGCCGCCAGCGAACTTCCGGTCGCCGGAACAGGAGCAGGTCGAAAACGGTGCTGGCGTTGCGCCAGCCGATGAGCTGAACCTCGAAGACATCAACCCGCTCAATGCCAACCTGTTTGCCGAAGATCGCTACCACCGCTACTTCGAGCGTCTTCGCAACGAAGACCCGATCCATTTCAACGAAATCGAAACCGCTGGCCGGTACTGGTCGGTCACCAAGGCCGATGACATCAAGGCCGTCGAAGGCGACTGGCAGACCTTTTCCTCAGCGAGTGGCATCACGTTGGGTGTTCCAACCGAAGCACCCTCCGGCGCAGGGGCGCAGACGTCGTCGTTCATTGCCATGGATCCGCCCATGCAGCGAGCGCAGCGCAAGACGGTCACCCCAGCGGTGCAGCCGAAGAATTTGCAGAACGTCGAGCCGTTGATCCGCGAGCGCACGATCGATGTCTTGGAGTCGCTCCCCGAAGGTGAGACCTTCGACTGGGTCGAGACCGTTTCGATCGAACTGACGACCCGCATGCTGGCCACGTTGTTCGACTTTCCCTTCGAAGATCGCCGCAAGCTCGCGCGCTGGTCCGACATCGTCTTCGCAATTCCCGAGCCAGGTGGTGTTATCGAATCGCATCAACAGCGCCACGACGAACTGGTCGAGTGCGTGCACTACTTCTCAGGTTTGTGGGAACAGCGGCGAGCGGCACCGGGCAACGACCTCGTCTCGATGCTCGTACACGGCGAGGCCACCAAGGACATGTCCGCAGTGGATCACTTGGGCAACCTGCTGCTCCTGATCGTTGGTGGCAACGACACGACTCGCAACACGATGACCGGCAGCGTCTACGGGCTGAACACGTTCCCCGAGCAGTACGACAAGCTCACCGCGAACCCCGACCTCATCCGCAACATGGTCCAAGAGATCATCCGTTGGCAGACGCCGCTCGCCTACATGCGCCGCACCGCAACCCGTGACTGTGATCTGGGGGGTAAGCAGATCCTGCAGGGCGACCAATTGCTCATGTGGTATCTATCCGCGAACCGCGACGCCGACATTTTTGAGAACCCCGACAGCATTGACATCGAACGGCACAACGCATCGGATCACCTCTCGTTCGGGTTCGGCGTCCATCGTTGCATGGGCCTCCGTTTGGCCGAGATGCAGCTCCGGATTCTGTGGGAAGAGATCCTGGAACG
>CALAHA010000006.1 GCA_937891565.1 uncultured Ilumatobacter sp.
GAGGGCCTTGCCCAGCTTCTCCTGATCGGACTTCGTCTTCGGCTCAATAGCCACGTGGATGACCGGCTCGGGGAATTCCATCCGCTCAAGGACGATCGGGTCGTTCCTGTCGCAGAGCGTGTCGCCAGTGGTGACATTCTTGAAGCCGAGGCCGGCAACGATGTCACCAGCCATGGCTACTTCGATGTCTTCGCGCTGGTTGGCATGCATCAGCAGGATGCGGCCGAGGCGTTCGCGGTCTTCCTTGACAGAGTTGTAGACCTCTTCGCCCTTGGCGATCTCGCCGGAGTACACGCGGAAGTAGGTGAGCTTGCCGAAGGGGTCGGCAACGATCTTGAAGGCGAGCGCAGCAAAGGGCTCGTTGATGTCTGCCTTGCGGTAGATGTCGACTTCTTCGCCACCCTTCATAATGGTGCCATGGGCAGGCGGGATGTCCATGGGGCTCGGCATGAAGTCGACGACGGCGTCGAGCATGGGCTGCACGCCCTTATTCTTGAACGCCGAACCACAGAGGATCGGGACGAAATCGAAGGCCAAGGTGCCCTTGCGGATGGCGTCCTTAATGGTCTGCTCGGGAATGTCTTCGCCAGCAAGATACGCGTCCATGAGCGCCTCGTCCTGCGTGGCAATGGTTTCCATCATCGCTTCGCGGTATTCGGCGGCCTGCTCAACCATGTCCTCGGGAATGTCGGTCTCTTCCCAGGTGGCACCGAGTTCTTCATTGTCCCAGATCAGCGCCTTCATCTTGACGATGTCAACGAGGCCCTCGAATGCCTTGACGGCTTCGGGGCCACCAGCGCCGATGGGGAGCTGGATAACGAGCGGATTGGCCTGCAGGCGGTCGATGACCATCTGCACCGTGCGGTAAAAGTCGGCGCCGATGCGGTCCATCTTGTTGATGAAGCACATACGCGGCACTTTGTACGTGTTGGCCTGGCGCCACACGGTTTCGGTCTGCGGCTCAACACCGGCAACCGAGTCAAAGACGGCGACAGCACCGTCGAGCACACGAAGCGAACGCTCGACTTCAATGGTGAAGTCGACGTGGCCCGGGGTGTCGATGATGTTAATGCGGTGGTTGTCCCACACGCAGGTCGTGGCAGCAGAGGTGATCGTGATGCCACGCTCTTGCTCCTGGGCCATGTGGTCCATGGTCGCCGCTCCGTCGTGTACTTCACCGATCTTGTAGCTCTTACCGGTGTAGTAGAGGATGCGCTCGGTCGTGGTCGTCTTACCGGCATCGATGTGGGCCACGATCCCGATGTTTCGGGTGCGCTCCAGGGGAAATTCTCGCTTGGCCATCTTCTACTTCACTTCCATCTCAAAGGGCGTTGTCACGCAGGCAACCGGCAGATTCCGGGACTGCGCATTCGGGGGGTGAGCAATCTTGTGCACGCGTGCACAAGACCTCACAGTGTATCGGTCGAAATCCAACCGCAACCCGCGTCTGCCCGACGCTTGCCGAAATGGAGACCGTTTCTCATCACAGACGAGGCTGAACGGTCTCGATTTCGGGAGATGAGAGCCGCCGAACGCGGGTTAGACGCGACCTTCGATGTAGTCGTGCAGCTGATTGTTCTCGCTCTCGAGTTCGCCGAGGCGGTACTTGACGACATCACCGATGCTGATCACGCCCGCCATCGACCCATCGGCTTCGAGCACCGGAAGGTGACGGATCCGGCGATCGGTCATTGCCTTCATTAACACGTCAATCGTGTCGGCAGGCTGGCACGTGATGACGTTGCTGGACATGGCCGACCCGACCGTGAGGTGCAACGTGTTGTCGCCGTGTGTCGCAATCGAGCGGACCACGTCGCGTTCGGACAGGATGCCAGCAATCGTCTTGCCATCGTCACAGACCACCAGCGCGCCGACGCCGTGGTCACGAAGTGAACTGACTGCGTCAGACAGCGTGGCCGTTGACGCAATCTTGGCGACAGCGTGGCCCTTGACCGACAGGATTGCTTGCACATTCATCGAGTTCCCCTTGACGTAAGAATTCCCCTGCCGAAAACATAGTGCACTTGTGAACCGCAGGCACGAGCTCCCGAAAACGACAAAAGCCCCGAAGCCTCAAAAAGGCTTCGGGGCTTTCATGCAATTCGAATTACCAGCGGTAGTGAGCGAACGCCTTGTTCGACTCAGCCATCTTCTGGATGTCGTCGCGACGCTTCATCGCTGCACCGAGACCAGTGGACGCATCCATGATCTCGTTGGCGAGGCACTCGGACATCGTCTTTTCACGACGGGCCCGAGCGAAGTCGACGAGCCAACGGATGGCTAGCGTGGTCGAACGGCGCGGACGCACTTCGACGGGCACCTGGTACGTCGCACCACCGACGCGGCGGCTGCGCACCTCGAGTGGCGGCTTCAGGTTGTCGATTGCTCGCTTGACGCTGTCGATCGCCAGCTCTTCGCCTTCGAGGCGAGACTGGACAATGATCATTGCGTCGTAGACAATCTTTTCAGCGATCGTGCGCTTGCCGTGCAACATGACCTTGTTGATCAGCTGCGTAACGACGACGCTTTTGTAGATGGGATCCGCGACAAGTTCGCGGCGGGGTGCGGGACCTTTACGAGGCATCGTTCAGCCTACTTTTCCTTCTTGGCGCCATAACGGCTGCGCGACTGCTTGCGGTTCTTGACGCCAACGGCATCAAGCGCTCCGCGGATGATCTTGTAGCGAACACCGGGAAGGTCGCGAACACGACCGCCGCGGA
>CALAHA010000007.1 GCA_937891565.1 uncultured Ilumatobacter sp.
GGTTCCCAGGGAGTGGGACTGTTTTGTCGCGCTCGTAGAGGATCCAGATGTCGTTGCGGTCGACTTCTTCAAAGGCACTCGCCACCAGCGCCCAGTCATCCGCAAGATTCTCGTCTTCGCTCGTCGGGAGCACGACGAACTCGATCCGATCCGCACGATCAGCGAGCCGGGTACCGGCAATGGCGTCGTCAGATCCGTAGAGATCGACCCTGAACGGGTTCGGGAACTGGTAAATGTCGGTGCGGTAGGCCAGGTGCGGAGTCACTCGGTAGTGCGCTGCGACGGCTGCGTCATCGGGGATGTCCGAGATGATTTTGCGCATCGATGCCGCATAGATGTTGTCAGGATTCCCGTAGTAGAGCTGTGTCCGGCTCCACGGCACCGGCGCCCACATCATTGACGTCACGGCAGCAGTTACAGCAAGTACGCCAATCGCCATCAACCGCGTCGGCACGAACAGCTGCTGTACGGGCCGGTCAGCATCATCAGCATCAGCATCGCTATGTCTTGCCAAAACGTCGCGCCGATCGCGGATCGCGCCGATCGCATGGATTGTGCCCATCGCCAACGCCGGCACCGCAATGAGGCTGTAGTGGTACTCAACCTGAAACTGGTACCAGAAGGTGCTGAGGATGTTGGTGAACAGCACGAGGCCACTGATGAGCGCCACGCTCGGCAGCCGCAGGAAAAGCAGCGCGAACGGTGTGGTCATCTGCCAGATGTACCACGGGCGATTTTCGGCACGCAGATGATCAGCCAGCTCATTCGGGTTCGTGACGGCCGTCTCGACGAGCCGGGCCGCTCCCCTGAACGTGCTGTCGCCGTTCTGACTAAACGGCAGCCGCCAAGCGTTGCGTGTGGGCACGCCAATCAGGCCACGCATCACGACATACATGGCCGTGAACATGAACCAGATCGACCCGAAAATCGTGATCAAACCAATGCGACGATCTCGGCGCAGCGCCACCCAAATCCCAAGCGGAACGATCACGAGCGACACGTCCTCTTTCACCATGAGGGACAGCACAACGAAAACGCCGTACACGCGCCATTTGCGTTCAAGAGCGCCATAGATCGCGCAGCCGACGAGCACTCCGAGGAAGGCGTCAGGGTGGAAGTTCTCGAGGTTCGTCCAGCCAACCGCGGGATGGACCAGGTAAACGAGACCTCCGACGAGTGCCATCCATTCCGACCCGAGGCGGTTGCGGCCATACAGGAAGATCGGGATCGCCCCGGCGCCAATTGCCACCGACTGCGCAAAGAACATGATCCACGCACCCGGCGCAATCCAGTACAGCGGAACGAGGAACACCAAGATGAATGACGTGTGGTCGCCAAACATGTTGCGGCCCATCAACGTGACGAACGGGGCTTCGCCACGCGACAGCAGCCACATGCCCTGGTCGTAGAGCGCTGAGTCGTACGACGCGGTGCCGAGCCCGTGATGGATGTCGAGACTGCGCTGCGTGAAGTAGGCGCTGTACAGCACCACCGCGAGCACGATCAGCACCTGCGGCACCGTTCGATCACTCAGCCACTCGTTGAGCGAGCGACGATACGTCTCGGGATCATTCACCGCCTGATTCTCGCAAAAAAGTCCCGCAGCGTTCCGTCATCGGACGGGCACACCGGGTCAGGTCTGCTCGGTACGCAACGATGGAACGAGGGCAGAAAGCACGCCGTTGACGAACTTACCGCTGTCGTCGGTCGAGAACCGCTTGGCCAGCGTGACGGCCTCGTCGAGCACGACGGCCACAGGGACTTCAGGGCGTTCGCTCAGCTCGAATGCTCCGAGCCGGAGCACGTTGAGGTCGAGCACCGGCATACGCTCCAGTGTCCAGCCCTTGGCCTTGGCAGCAATCGCCACGTCGAGCTGATCGGATTTTGCTTCGACGCCTTTCACAAGGTCGATCGTCATCTCGTCAGGTTCGAGCACTTGCAGGCTCAGCGCGTCACTCGGGCTGATGCCTTTGGAGTGTGCTTCGTACAAGAGGTACAGAGCCCGTTCGCGAGAATCTGAACGCTCGTCCGGGCGTGACATGTTTTCAGGCATGAGTGTCGATCAGGCGCGAGCCATGTACTCGCCGGTGCGGGTGTCGACTTTGATGCGGTCACCGATGTTCACGAAGAGCGGCACCTTGACTTCCTTACCCGTTTCGAGCGTCGCAGGCTTGGTGCCGCCGCTCGACCGGTCGCCCTGCAGGCCTGGCTCGGTGATCGTGACGGTCAGCTCGACCGACGCAGCGATCTCCACACCGATGATCTCGCCCTGATACATCGCGACCTGGGCAATCATCTGCTCGATCAGGTAGTCGGCGGCATCGCCAAGTGCTGTGCGCTCCACGTTCATCTGGTCGTACGTGCTCGTGTTCATGAACACGTAGTCGTCGCCGTCGGCGTACAGGTACTGCATGTCCTGGCGGTCGACGATTGCCTGCTCGACCTTGATGCCTGCATTGAAGGTCTTTTCGATGACGGCACCCGTGCGCGCGTTGCGAATCTTGGTGCGAACGAAAGCCCCACCCTTGCCGGGCTTGACGTGTTGGAACTCGATGACTTGGAACAGTCCGTTCTCAAGTTCGAGGGTCACACCATTCTTGAGGTCGTTCACGGAAATCTGCGGCATGGGAGTCTCGGTTTCGATTCTGGTTCAGCTGGCGAACGGTTGCTTCGGATGATGCGTCAACACACGATGCCCGTCGCCCGTGACGACGACGAGATCTTCGATGCGAATGCCTCCGAACCCTCCACGATAGAGGCCCGGCTCGATTGTGACCACGTTTCCGGTCCGGATCACTTCATTCGAGACTTGAGAGTGGAACGGTGATTCGTGGATCTGGAGGCCCACGCCATGGCCTGTTCCGTGCAAGTACCAGTCGCCATAGCCGGCTGCGGTGACCACATCGCGGCACGCGCTGTCGACTGCGTGCGCTGTGACGCCGTTCCGCAATGCCTCGATGCCGGCGGTCTGGGACACCTGCACCAGGTCGTAGATCTCTCGCTGCTGTGCAGTTGGCTCGCCGATGACGTACGACCGGGTCATGTCCGAGTGGTAGCCATCGACGAGTGCGCCGACGTCGATGACGACGGTGTCACCGGCAACGATCGTACGGTCCCCGACCTCATGGTGCGGACGAGCCGCGTGCTCTGGCCCCGACGCGACGATCGTGTTATAGCTCCGGTCGTCGGCGCCGTGACGCCGCATCCGATATTCGAGTTCGTTGCGGATATCAGCCTCGGTGACCGGATCGTCGGTCGTGCCGAACAGTATGGGTTCTACCTCAGCAAGCGCCGCGTCAGCTGCTTCGGCTGCGGCCTCAATGCGTTCGATCTCCGCACCGTCCTTGGTTTCGCGAGCCGTCGCAACCAGCGAGTCAACCGATGCCAGTTCGAGTTCGCCTGCCAACTGCGACCAGACAGCTTGGCTGACGGATCGTCCGTCGAGACCGACCTCGCCCGACCCCGCAGCATCGATCATAGAGTCCTGCAGGGCCGCACGATTCTGGAGGGCCACGATCTCGACGCCGCTCCCCTGTGTTTCGGCCTCTGCCCGGTCGCCGTAGCGCGTGTCGGTGCCAAGCGTTGTCACGTCTGACCGGACAACGACCCAGCCGTTCGACCCTGTGAAGCCCGTGAGCCATCTGATGTCGGTCAGGTCGGTGAAGAGCAGCGAGTCGAGCCCGATTTCTCCGGATGCGAGCAATGCCTGCATCGTTGAGACTCGACGGTGATGGTCGATCGGTGTGAAGTCGCGCACATGGCGAAGCTAGCGCCGCACTCGGGCTCCAACTGCGCGAGTGTT
>CALAHA010000008.1 GCA_937891565.1 uncultured Ilumatobacter sp.
GGTGAGCGCAATGTTTTCCGCGACCGCACGAATGCGATCAGGATCGGCAACTGACGTGCCGCCATATTTCTGAACGATCAGTGCCACGAGTACTGCAGGTTAGTGGGGGTCCGAAGCAACGCAGCCAACGGGCGATTATGCCCCTTTGACCACGTGTTCGACGACGGTAAAGGACATGAGGTCTGCGCCCTGGGCAACCGGCTTGCGGGCCTGCTCGCCGTCAGGCGTGGTGTTGCCGTCGGCCTGGCCGGTGCCGTGGCCCTTGGCGAAGTCCTGGCTGTCCAGCCACGCCTGGAAGTTCTCCTCGGACGCCCAGCGGGTGTACACGAAGTAGCGCTGCTCGCCACTTTCTTGACCAGGGGTGGGGCGCAGCAGCTGGAAGTCTTCGAAACCTTCGAATGCCTCGACCATCTTGGCTCGACCGGCGAACCGGCCTTCGAGCTGCGGGCCCATGCCCTCAGGAATCGTGATTGCATTAATTTTGACGACACTCATTGATCCAGCATGCCTGATCAGGAGGAGGTTGTGCCGTCTCTAGCGGTGATTCGAGCGAGATCAGCGAGATGCAGAAGAGCGTCATGCACGTCGATGAAGCGGGTTGTGAGCGGCGACATGCCGAGCCGCAGGATGTCTGGATCGCGCTTGTCGACAATGACCCCGCGAGCCTCAAGTTCGCGGTGGATGTGGACGGCGTCGGGGTGGCGAATGGCCACGTGGCCGCCGCGCATCGCAGCGTCTCGTGGCGACGCCACCGTGAGGCCTAAGGCGTCGGCAACCGCGATCGCGTATTGGGTGATTGCCCGCGCTTTTGTAGCGATTGCGCCGATGCCGGCTTCAACCGTGGTGGCAATGCCGCTCCGCGCCGCAGTGAGCCCGAGGATGCCGGGCGTCCCGTGGAGCAGCCGTCCAATGCCGGGCCTCGGGTCGAATGCGTTGTCCATTGCGAACTGGTTGGTTTGGCCGAACCAGCCCCAGATCGGCTGTGTCACGTCGTGCTGGAGGTGCGGGGCGACGTAGGTGAACCCGGGGGAGCCGGGGCCGCCGTTGAGGAACTTGTAGGTGCAGCCGACCGCGAGGTCGACGTTGAGCGCCGGCAGATCGAGATCGAGCACGCCAACCGCATGCGACAGATCCCACACGGTGATCGCGCCGGCATCGTTGGCTCGTTTTGTCTCGGCGGCGACGTCGCAGATCTCGGCGCTGCGGTAATCGACCATCGACCGAATGACGACACCGACGCCGTCGAGGTCAGCGAGTCCGGAGCGCACCGCACCGTTGCGAAGCCGAGCTACACCTTCGGCTGCGTAGCGATCGGTCGGGAACTCGCTCGGGGCAAAGGCGATGACCGGTGGCCTTGGCTTCACTCCCGTTGCGGGAAGGTCAAGTGCGACGTTCAGCAGCTGGAAGATGCCGACGGTTGTCGAGTCGTGCACTGCGACGGTTCCCTCAGCGGCCCCGAGTAGGGGGGCCAACTCGTTGCCGACCGTCAGCGGCAGGTCGAGCCAGTCGTTCTCCCACCAACTTGTGATCAGGTCGCCCGCCCACTGTTCTTCTATGACTCGGCGCATCGCGTCAACCGTTGCGACGGGTGTCATCCCAAGTGAGTTGCCGTCGAGGTAGATGAGTGCAGGGTCACGAAGTACGAACCGGTCGCGCCACTCGGCGAGTTCGTCGGCAGCATCGAACTGCTCGGCGACGGAACGATCGAGAGGGCTGTCAGCCAGCGCGTGCTCGATGACGTGGTTGGTGGACGGGAGGTCGGGGGAGGCCATCAGGGTCAGCTTGCCAGCCTGATCAAGCTTGCGTGGCGAACATGGCCGAGCCCAGCCTTGATTGCCGCGACGGGAAAGGCAAGGCTCATCGTGTCAGTGTGATGGGAGATAAGCGTTACGGAAGGCGGCTGGAGAGCACGCCGGTCGCTTCGAGTTGGTCAAGCGCATCGCTGTCGAGGCCGAGCAGCTCGGCCAAGACCTCGCGGTTGTCTTCGCCCCGGTATTTCGGAATGCCGCTGACGCCGACGTCGGGTGCGCCGCTGAACTTCCATGGCGCGTTGGGGATGTTGATGGTGCCGCCGTTGCGATCATCGACACGCACGGTGGCCGAACGCTCGACAGCCCATTCGGTGTCAGCGAGCGCGCCGGGCTGTCGAACCTGCCCCGTTGCCAGACCGTGATCGGCGAAGTGCTGCTCGAAGCTCGCTGCGTCAGGGATTGTCAGCGCGAATTCGAGGAGTAGTGCGCGCAGTTCGTCGTAATGCTCGACGCGGGCCGCAACGGTGGCGAAGCGCGGGTCGTCGGCCAATTCGGGTTGCCCCATGGCAGCGATG
Organism: uncultured Ilumatobacter sp.; assembly: GCA_937891565.1. Classification (GTDB taxonomy): domain Bacteria; phylum Actinomycetota; class Acidimicrobiia; order Acidimicrobiales; family Ilumatobacteraceae; genus Ilumatobacter_A. The sequence goes on from CALAHA010000008.1 coordinate 2,327, forward strand.
AACAGGTCGAAGCTGCCGCGTTCTGCCGGATGGCCACTGACGATGTACGACTCGCCCGACCCGATTTGCATCACGACGTAGTCGCCGGGACGGAAGCTTCGGATCACTTCGGGGCTCACCTCGTCGGTCCACAGAGCGTCGTGTAGATGTTCGTTGACATACAGCATCGTCTCGGCCATCGATACGTCGATCGCTTGGCCGACGCCCGTGTGTTCGCGCTGGAACAGTGCAGCGAGGATGGCCGTGCACATTTCGATGCCTGTGTACACGTCGGCGTGGCTGTGCGGATCTTTGGCGTATAGGCCGCCGCGTGCGTTGCCCTGGGACGCAACGATGCCGCTCTCGGCTTCGACCACAGGGGCATACGCCCGGCGGTGGACCCACGGGCCGGTCTGCCCGTATCCGGAGATCGACGCGTAGATGAGCCGAGGGTTGCGGTCATGCACGATGTTGGTGCTGAGTCCGAGCCGATCCATGACGCCGGGCCGATAGTTCTCGATGAGCACGTCGGCGTGTTCGACCAGGTCGAGGAGTAAGGCCGACCCCGCGGCGCTGCCGAGGTCGATGCTCAAGTTGCGCTTGCCTGTGTTCTGCTGGACGAAGTAGCTCGACAGGCCGTTGCGACGCGGCGAGGAAAACCGAGTGAGGTCGCCGGCTGGCGGTACGATCTTGATGATGTCGGCTCCGAGGTCGCACAGCATGCGTGTGCA
>CALAHA010000009.1 GCA_937891565.1 uncultured Ilumatobacter sp.
CGCTCAACACGATCACGCCGAGCACGATGGCGGATCCGAGGTCGCCTTGGGCAAGGCTCATCAGCGCTGCTGCTGCAGCGAGTGCAGCAACGGGATAGAGGGTCTTTCGGCGGTCGCCGAGCTCGTTGGCCCGGGCGGTGAGCAGGCTTGCTGCAGCGATGACGACAACCAGCTTGAGGAACTCGGACGGCTGCACTGAGAGGCCAGCGAACTGGATCCAGGAGCGTGCTCCGTTGACCGGCGTGCCGAGACCTGGGACGAACGGCGCTGCCATTGCCGCAGTACCGAGGACGAGTAGCGGAATGGTCAGCGGCTTCCAGATCGTGTAGGGAACCTGCGTCGCAAAGGCCATGCCGATGAGACCGACACCCGCCCACATCGCCTGCTTTGAAAACACTGCATAGGGCGAGTTGCCAATGTTGGCCTGCGTGACTGCTGATGCCGAGAGCACCATGACGAGGCCGAGAACAACGAACACGAGGACTACGCTGGCAATCACGTAGTAAGTTCCCGGTGGCGGGCCGAGTTTCTTCTTCTGGCCCGCAGCAGTGCGCATCGACAAAACGAACTTGGCGATTGGACCGAGGTCCTCGACCGGGTCGGCCACGACGCCAACCGGGCGGAGCGATCTCGGCCGCTCCCCTGCGACGCCGTGGGCACGAACGCCCATCGACTTGGTCGTCGCGGCGCGAGCGGCAGGCTTGGGAGCCGGGGCTGGCCGAGCCGCCGGCTTGCGATTCGGGTCCACCCGTCGAGGCCGACCCCTTGTTGGTGTGCTCCGGGCGGCTGGTGCGTCGGCCGTGCGCCGGCCGAGCGTGGCGCGACGACGGTCAGCGACAGTGAGTGTAGATGTCATGCGGAGACTCCCTGTATTTGCTGTTCGGCGAGTTGAGTGAAGAGCGTGCGGAAGGCCTCGCCGCGCACTTCGAAATTGGTGAACTGATCAAGGCTGGCGCACCCCGGTGACAGCAAAACGATGTCGCCCGGGCTTGCCCAGATGGCAGCCCTTTCGACGGCACGCTCGAGCGTGCCAACCGACTCGACTCTGGCGACACTGGCAAAAACGTTGGCGATCGTAGGTGCCGTTGTGCCGATCGCCAGCACGCCGGTGCAGCGCCATGCTTCGTCCGCCATCGACGACAGATCAACACCCTTGTCCGCGCCTCCAGCGATGAGGACGATGTTTTCGAACGAGCGGATTGCTGCCGACGCCGCGTGCGGCGTGGTCGCCTTCGAATCATTGAACCAGTCGGCGCCATTGTGGCTACCGAGCCGCTCGAGACGATGCGCTGGACCGACGAAGGTCCCGAGCGCTCGCTCGATCGCTTCGACATCTGCGAGGCCGGTTTCGAGTACGAGCGCCGACGCTGCCAGTGCGTTGGTGATGTCGTGCGGCAGTGTCCGGCGCAATGACGTGATCGGAGCGATCGTTCCCGACGGCCCAATGAGGAAGCCGGCTTCGGACCGGTACTCGCCTGCCGTCAACCCAAAGCTCAAGGTGCGGCCCGGCGCTGTAGCGAGGTGCCCCATGACGGCAGCGTCGTTCGCAAGGCCGATGACAACGTCGTCGGGCCGCTGGTTCGCGAAGACCTGCGCCTTGGCTGTCTCATAAGACGCCATCGACGTGTGCCAGTTGAGATGGTCAGGTTGCACGTTCAGCCATGCGGCGGCGTTTGCGCGGAACGTCGGCGTAAATGCGAGGCGGAAGCTCGAGCACTCGACCACGAATGCGTCGTACATCTCGGTGCCATCATCGTTGCGTGCGTCGATGGCATCGACAAGCGGAGTGTCGGTGTTGCCGGC
>CALAHA010000010.1 GCA_937891565.1 uncultured Ilumatobacter sp.
GAACGCAGCAACCGCCGATGCTCCGGTAGTCGAGCTCGTCGAAGAAGAACTGCTCGTCGAGGAGATCTCCATCGACGGCATGTGTGGCGTGTACTGAGCTCCGTAGCGGACTCGACCAACATGACCGACTCCCTGCTCGAGCAGCGACTGATGCTGCATCCGCAGGTGGCACTGCGCCCGGAACCATTCGGTGCGCTCGCGTACCACTACGGCAACCGGAAGCTGGTCTTCCTGAAGCATCCTGACGTTGTGCGGCTTGTTCGGGCCCTTGACGGCACCGGCACCACCGCCGAAAAACTCTCCGAGTGTAAAATCGACGCAGCCCGTTGGCCGTCGTTCGAGCATGCACTCGCCAACCTCCACGCATCGGAGATGCTCAAATGAGCAAGACCCAACTCGTCGAACAACTCAAGAGTGGCCTCGACGCCCCCATCTGCCTGACGTGGGAGTTGACCTATGCCTGCAACCTCGAATGCGTGCACTGCCTGTCGTCATCAGGGCGCCGCGACCCACGCGAGTTAACAACCGACGAGGCCAAAGCGGTCCTCGACGAACTGCACGACCTGCAGGTCTTCTACATCAACATGGGTGGCGGCGAGCCAATGATCCGTCGCGACTTTTTCGAGCTGCTCGAGTACTCGATCAGCCGAGGTATTGGCGTCAAGTTCTCCACCAACGGAGCATTTATCGATACTGCCAAGGCCAAGCGCCTTGCAGCAATGGACTACCTCGATATCCAAATCAGCCTCGACGGCACCGATGCAGTCACCAACGATGCCGTCCGCGGTGAGGGCTCCTACGACACAGCGATCCAGGCGATGAACCATCTGCGCGAAGCAGGCTTCGGTGAGTTCAAGATCTCTGTCGTTGTCACTCGCTACAACGTTGACCAGCTCGACGAGTCCAAGGCGTTGGCCGACGAATACGGGGCCCAGCTCCGCATCACCCGCCTTCGCCCGTCCGGCCGCGGCGCCGACAGCTGGCACGACCTGCACCCGACACAGGCTCAGCAGCGTCAGATCTACGACTGGTTGGTCCTCAACGGCGAGAACGTCCTGACCGGCGACTCGTTCTTCCACCTCAACGCACTTGGAGAAGAGCCGCTTCCGGGCCTCAACATGTGCGGCGCCGGGCGCGTGGTCTGCCTGATCGATCCAATCGGTGACGTGTACGCCTGCCCGTTCGTTATCCACGACGAGTTCAAAGCTGGCTCGGTCCGCGACGACGGCGGCTTCAGCCAGGTGTGGAAACAGAGCGACCTGTTCACCGAACTTCGTGAGCCACAGTCGGCTGGCGCATGCTCCGGGTGCGGAGAGTTCGACGCCTGCCAAGGGGGCTGCATGGCCGCCAAGTTCTTCACGGGCCTCCCGCTCGATGGCCCCGATCCCGAATGCGTCAAGGGCCATGGCGAAGCGGCACTGCTAGCAGCATCGTCGGTCCAGGTACCGAAGCCGATGATGGACCACTCCAAGCCGAGCCGAGTACCGGTCACCATTGGACGCCGCTAACTCAGTCCGCGGCGAGTCCTGAGACGTAGCTCTCTTCGATCACTTCGCGAAGTCCGTTGCTCTCGATGTCGAACTGGGTCCCGATAATTTCGGCCAGGTCGGGTGTGTCGGCGAGGTCGGCCCACGACTCAGGCTGCCAAACCTTGCCTCGTCGAAACGACTTGGCGCAGTGGCTGTACAGCTCGGCGACTTCAACCACAATTGCTGCCTTCGGTCGCCGCAGTTCGACGGTGAAACCATCAAGAATCGCGGCGTCGGTCGTCACCGTTGCTGGTCCGTTGATCCTGACTGTCTCGTCTTTACCAGGCATCAGCAGCAGCAGTCCGACGAACGGATGGGAAACGATGTTCTCGAGCGTGTCGAGCCGGTTGTTCCCGTTCAGGTCGGGGATCGCAATGTGGCGATCGTCGAGCCGCTGCAGGAACCCAGGTGGCCCGCCGCGCGGCGACGCGTCCATGGAATCTCCGCCGTTGGAGGTCGAGATAACAATGAATGGACAACGATCGATGTACGCCGCCGACATCTCATCAATCACAGCAAACGCCTTGTTCGCCACGAGCTCATTCGGTTCTCGATACAGCTCGCGGAGGCCGGCCCGGTCGGTGATGCGGTCGTTGATCTGCATCCTCCGAGACTAGGCGGAGCGGTCGGGAGCAATGACGGCCGGAGCCGGAGCGTCGGTGACGAACTCCACCTGCTGCACGGCGCGAGTGATTGCAACGTCGAACAGACGCGCGCCGCGTGGAGTTGGCCTCGTCGATGAGACGCTGGTCGGCGCGGGTTCATGCGCGCTTCGTGCCAACCGCGAGCACTCGTTGTCAAAGTCAGGGAAGAGGTCAGGGCCCGGCAGGCGGCCCCACGCCGGAAGTTTCACTCTCGCGTTGGTTGGGCGCAGTCAACAACGTGTCAAGATGCCACCCGTGTTGGCGGTGCTGCTCATTTTCTTGTCGTACGCCCTCGGCACTTTTCCGAGCGCGATCTTGGTGGCGCGCGCCAACGGCATAGACATTTCCACCGTCGGGTCGGGCAACCCGGGTGCTTCGAATGTCACGCGGGCACTCGGGTGGCGCAAGGGTGTGTGGGTCTACGTGCTCGATGCGCTCAAGGCCGGCCTCGCCACTGGCCTCGGCTTAGGGATGGGCTTCGACTGGGCCGGCACCGGTCGACCGCTCGGCTATGTCTGCGGCGTTGCCGCTGCGCTCGGCCATATGTTTCCTGCGACTCGTGGCTTCAAGGGCGGCAAGGGAGTGGCCTGCGGATCAGGCGCCTTGATCGTGCTGCAACCAATCATCGGCATCGCTGCACCGATCGTGTGGTGGTTGCTCAGCAAGATGACCGGCAAGGCTGCGCTGGGCTCGATCCTGACCGTGGGCTCGGTACCAATCGGCCTCGCGCTCACCGGCCGTCCAGCCTGGGAGTTCGGCGCGATGGCAGGCCTGTGCGGCCTCATCCTCGTCAAGCACTGGCGAAACTTCGGTCGGTTGATCCGACGCGAAGAGCCGGGTTTGCGCCGCTGAAGCAGGCAGCGTCAGGCGGGAATGCCGTCGGTCGAGAACAGCGCAGGCCAGCCGCCCGTGTGAATGAACACGATGTCCTCATCGGCAAAGCGACCTTCCTCAGCGAGGCCAAGCGCACCAGATAGGCCCTTGCCCGAGTACGTGCGATCGCACAGCCAACCACCGTTGGCCGCTGCCCAGCGGACCGCGTTGTCGCCAGCTGTGGTCGGCACTGCGTAGTCGCCGCCGATCCAGCGCTTGTCGACTTCCACGTCGACGGGATCGATGCGCACATCGGTGAGCGCCATCAGATCGAGCGTCTGGTTCGCCAGGTCGGCAATGTTGGGCAAGCCAATGTTCACTCCCTTGGCGACGCCGATGGCCACGATGCCCGGCACGGTACGGCCCGCTGCGGATGCTGCGGCGCGACCAGCGAGGAGGCCCGCGTGGGTGCCGCCGCTCGACGACGTGAAGACCACCGTCGACGGCTCGATACCCGCTACGTCAAACTGGTCGAGCAACTCGATGAAAGCTGCTGCATAACCAAGGGCTCCAACTGCGGTGCTGCCGCCGATTGGGATCGAGTAGGGCGCCAGGCCAGCGCCACTCAGCTCGCCGGTCAGCAATTCGCGTGCAATCTCGAGTTCGCCCCAGTGGCTCTGGGCCGCACCGGTGAAGTGCAGCTGGGCACCGAACAACATCGACAGCAGCTGGTTTCCGGTCGCTACGTCCGGTTCGTCGCCAGACAGGACCAGATGAACTTCCATGCCGAGCCGGGCACCCGCAGCAGCAGTCATCCGGCAGTGATTCGACTGTGCTGCACCCACCGTCACCAGCGCCCGAGAACCAACCGCAAGTGCATCACCGCACAGGAATTCGAGCTTGCGAGCTTTATTGCCGCCCCCGCCAAGCCCGGTCAGATCGTCCCGTTTGACCCATAGCCGCGCTCCCCCAGGAATCACCGGGCCCTGCTCCAGAGGCGTCGGTGTGGTGGCGAGCGTCGCTCGCTGGAGGTGCTCGAACATGGCTTTCATGCTAGGCACAGATGTTGATGACCACCGATTGGAACCCGCTGCTGCGCGCTGAATTCGACAAGCCCTATTGGGCCGAGCTGCAAGCGTTCGTCGCTGCTGAGCGCAAGGAGTACTCGATATATCCACTTCCTGACGACGTGTTCGCCGCGCTGCGCCTCACGTCGTACGCCAACACGAAAGTGATGGTGCTCGGGCAGGACCCGTATCACGGCCCTCACCAAGCCAACGGCCTTGCGTTCTCCGTGCGGCATGGGGTCAAAACGCCACCGTCGTTGCGGAACATGTACAAAGAACTCCACGCCGATCTCGACCTGCCAATCCCGTTCCACGGCAACCTCGAGGGCTGGGCGCGCCAAGGTGTCCTGCTACTCAACACGCGGCTCACTGTCCGAGCCGGACAGGCCAATTCGCACCAGAAGCAGGGGTGGGAACAGTTCACCGACGCAGTGATCCAGGTGGTCAACAACAAGCAAGATCCGGTGGTCTTCGTTCTCTGGGGCAACGGCGCTCGGAGTAAAACGAAATTCATCGACCGGTCACGACACACCGTGATCGAGTCAGCGCACCCATCGCCGCTCAGCGCCCACAACGGATTCTTCGGGAGCAAGCCGTTCAGCCGCACCAACGAGGCGCTGATCGACGCAGGTCACGAGCCAATCGACTGGGATCTCTCAATCGATTCGGTTGACGATTCAGTTGATGGCCAACCGGGCGGGCCAGACTGACACAATGGCTTGGCAGACCAGCAACGCGGTAATGAAGATCCGGAAGAAGTCGGGCGTGGTTGACACGGTCGTTGAGATGCTCGACGGTTGGCGGCTCCACCTGTCTGACCGGAATGCATCTGTCCTTGCGTTTTTCACCTTTCTCTCGATCTTCCCGCTCATGCTCGCGGCGACGATGATTCTCGGAATCGTCCTCGACCACAACCCTGACCTTCGCGACCGAATCATCAAGAGCGCAGCAAACGAGATCCCCGTAATCGGGTCCGACCTCAGCGCGAATCCTGACGCGCTCGACGGCTCGGTGTGGCTGGTCGTTGCCGGCCTGCTCGGAGCAATCTGGTCGTCGACCAAGGCATTCGTCGGGCTCCAGGGCGCCCTCGACGACACGTGGGAGGTGCCCGTCGACAATCGTGCCGGCATGCCGCTACAGCGCGCTCGGGCGATCATCGGGCTGCTGATCGTTGGTACGGCACAGGTTGGGGTCCTTGCGATCATTGCGATCGTCAACGCTGCCGGACTCCCCGGAATGAGCCAGTTCCTCGTTGCATTCGGCACGGCACTCCTCAACATGCTGGTACTCGCCACCATGTATCGGTTCCTCACGTCAGGCAATCCAACCTGGGGCGACGTCTGGCCCGGAGCGATCATGGCTGGCATCATCTTTAGCGTGCTGCATTTCTTCGGACCGCGGCTGGTTGAGACCATTGCGACCAACGCTGGAGACACGTACGGCACCTTTGCGATTGTCCTTGGGTTGATCACATGGCTGAGCTTCGGTGCCATTGCCTTACTGATGGCAGCCGAGCTGAACGCAGCGATCGTCCGCCTGCGCGAGAACCCGCACGATGTCCACGATCTCGGCCCCGACTTCGACCTCGCCGTTAGATGATCATCAGGTAGCCGTCGACTTCGGTGAGCAGGTCAGACGTTGGCCGCTCGGGAAGCGCTCGACCAAGATCGCGTGAACGGACCTCGCCGATCCACTGGCTGTGCTGGTACTCGTGGTTGGTCACGGCGATAATCAGCCCGACCGCAATCTCGGCGAGTTGTGCCGGTGCACCGACGTCGCCGGACGCGATGTTGCCCATCCGAAAGTGGAGCCGTTCGGCAGCTGCGTCGCGATACGCACGGATTCGGTCGAGGCCAGGCAGGTCGCCGCGGTCGGGCTCGGGGGTTGCGCTGTCCATCAACCGGTCCAGTTCGGCATCGAGCGAGGGCTCGGCTGCAGTCAGGTTGCGAACCATGAAATGTGAGACGGCTGCCTGGTGGCCAAGATGCCAGGCGATGGCGCTGAAGTCAGCATGGGGCCGCCAGTGCACTTCGTCGCTGGTGAGATCCCCCCAGAGTGCATCGGTGTAGGCCTTCGCTCGGTCGAATTCGGCGAGCAGGTCGGAGATGGCGAATCGAGTCATGGAGTCCTTGTTGCGACGTGGCTTGTGAGCTGGCTTCTGATCTGGCCAGCGGTTCGCTCTGCTGCCTCGAGTGCACCTTCGATGTGGCCCGGGGACGTGCTGGCTGTTTCGGTCGATGTCCAGTACAGCCGATCGTCGAACGACGGACCTCGGAACGCCTCGTGACCGAACATCTCATAGGAGGTCAGCTGCTCCACACCGGGCGGCGACGTGAACCGTTCGGCTCGCCAGTCGCAAATGTGGATGGCATCGGCAAAGCCCGCTTCGGGGCCAAACATCGTCACAAGCTGCTCGACGATTGCGGCCTCGGAAACCGTTGGCTCGCCGACCCGACGAGCTGGCACGAAGCCGAAGAGCGCGCCCGGCACACCGTCGACACCGCTCATGTCGTGCACTTCGCGCATCGGTCCAACGTGGCTGATGCCAGAGCCGGAAAGACCAGTACGTCGCCAGAACGCATCCGGGTAGCTGGCGACCACTTTGGTGATCCCGCCCATCCAGACCGGCGTTGAGCGCGCTGCGCTCGCAACGGCCTCCGGCAGCGGCGGCTTGAAATTGATCGACGCGACAGCGAGTGCCGGTGGGAGCGCCAGGACCACAGCGCGAGCGACGAGATCGCCCGCATTGGTGGCCACCGTGACGGAGTCGTCGGCGTGAGCGACCGCTGCAACCGTGGCGGACAGGCGAAGCACGCCATCCGGGAGTTCCTGGGCAATGGCGAGCGCGAGCGAGTCGGCACCTGCGACGAAACGGCCCGACATGACGTCGATCGGGTTCCCGTCAAGACGCTGCATCGCGCTGGGATCGTGATATACCGCATCGCCATCGAGATGCTGTGCATGAATAGGCACGCCGAGATCGAGGATCAGCGCCTGGACCCGCGGCTCATTCGGCCAAAACCAGGTGGCGCCGAGGTCGAGGCCGTCAACCGAGTGCAGTCGCCCGCCGACTCGATCGCGCGCTTCGAGCACGATGACATCGAGGCCGGCGCCAACGAGGTGCCGGGCAAGCGCAAGGCCCGAGATACCGGCGCCGACGATGGCGACGTCACAGGTGGAATGACTCACAATGCTCAGGCCAGCCTGGTGGCGATGACGCTGGCGTTCTCGAGGGTCCGATGGACGGGACACTTGTCAGCGATGGCCAGCAGCTTGTTCCGATCGGCATCGGTGAGATCGTCGCCCTCAAGCGTGATCACGCGTTCGAACCGGTTGATCATGTTGGTGCGGCCCTCGGCGATGCCGGAGAACACTGCATCATTTTCAGCGCACTCGAGGCAGTCGTCGGCATGGACTTTGCCGTGGAAAACCTCGACGATGATCCGATCAAGCGGAAGCTTCTTGCGGTCGGCATACATCCGCAGCGTCATCGAGGTGCAGGTACCAAGAGCTGCGCCGAGAAAGTCGTAAGGGGCTGGGCCCGCGTCGAAGCCACCAATCGAGGTCGGCTCGTCGGCAAGCAAACGATGCTGACCGACGACGACGTGATTGAGGAACGGACCTTGCGCCGTCTCAGCAACGACTACCGGCGCCGACGCCTTTGGTGCGTCAAGGGCACCGCTCTGGTCAACGACATAGCGGTTGGCGAACCCGGCGATCATCGATGCAGCGAAGGCCGCGTCGCCCGCTTTCGTCAGCAGGTGGTCGGCACCATCGAGTGAGACGTAGCTCTTCGGGTGCTTGGCTGCGCCGAAGATCTCACCCGCATTGTCGATCCCGACCGTGTTGTCGACCGGCGAATGCAGCACGAGGAGCGCCTTCTTGGAAGTAGCGACACGCTCGACAACGACGTGATTCTGTAGATCGTCGAGGAACTGCTTGCGGATAGTGAACGGCCGGCCTGCGAGTTGCACTTCGGCCTGGCCCGACGCCTCGATCTCTTCAACAGACGACTGGAAAATGCTCGTGACATGAGCTGCATCAGACGGGGCCCCGATGGTCGCGACGGCCCGGACCTCAGGGATTTCACCTGCGATGGCGAGCACGGCGTCTTGACTGCCGGGAAAAGTGATTCGTTCGATTCGTGCCGTCACATCGCGAACCTAACGCCCACCGGAGCGCTCTGTTCACCACCCTCTTTGCACTCTCTTTGCACTCTCTTTGCACTCTCGTTCAGCGCCGCCTTCACCCGGCAGATGCCAACACGTCGGAAAGATCGCCGCTACTATTTCGCCAGATGTTGGCTCTCACACTCGGCGGCCCGCACCGATGATCGCTGCACTTGCCACCTCCGGCCTGTTTGCGGCAGGTGAATCGACGATCGGGCCGACGCTCGCGGTCATCGTCGGCACCGGCATGGCAGCTCAGTGGATCGCCTGGCGCACTCAGATTCCGTCGATCATTGCTCTGCTCATTGCGGGCCTCCTGCTCGGTCCAGTGACTGGCGTCATCGACCCAGATGAATTGCTCGGCGGCAATCTCTTCCCACTGGTATCTCTCTCGGTTGCCTTGATTCTCTTCGAGGGCGGCCTCGACCTTCCGCCACGCGAGCTGCGTAACACCGGCATCGTCGTGCGCCGATTGATCACCGTCGGCGCCGTGATCAGCTTCCTCATCGGCTGGTACGCGTCTCGCGAAATCTTCGGCATCTCGAACCAGGCGGCAATCGTGCTCGGTGCGGTACTCGTCGTCACCGGCCCGACCGTGGTTGGCCCGCTCCTGCGCTTCGTTCGCCCGGCCGGCACCACTGGCCCGATCCTGCGTGCCGAAGGCGTATTGATCGACCCGATCGGCGCCACCGCGGCACTGCTGGCGTTCGAAATTGTCCTGCTCGACGGCGCCAACGAGGCAATCCTCAAGGTCGCGGGCATTTTGGCGCTCACGATCGTTGCAGGCGCCGGTATTGGCCTCCTCGCCGCATTCGTCCTCGACGAAGCCCTCCGCCGATTCCTTATCCCCGACCAGCTGATCGTGCCGATCACCTTCGCCTTCGTCGTGGCCACGTTCGTCGCAGCAAACGAGGTCCAAGAAGAGTCGGGGCTACTGACGGTCACCGTGCTCGGCATGTACCTCGCGAGACGCGACACGTCGACGGTGCGACACGTCCTCGAATTCAGTGAGAGCCTGCGAACGTTGCTCATTTCTGCGCTGTTCATCCTCTTGGCGGCGCGAATTGAAGCCGACGCGCTCCGTGACGTGTTGCTGCCCGCACTCGGCTTCCTCGCCGTCATGGTGCTGATTGCTCGCCCTCTCACGGTCCTGGTGTCCACAGTCCGCACATCGCTCACGTGGCGCGAGCGAGTGTTCCTGATGGCCATGGCGCCGCGCGGTATCGTCGCCGCCGCAGTATCGGCGATCTTCGCAATCCGCATGGAAGCTGAGGGCGTCGCCGACGCCGACAAGATCGTGCCGATCGTGTTCCTCGTCATCATCGGAACGATCGTCGTCTACGGCTTCTTCGCTGGCCCCGCCGCGCGCTTTCTCGGGCTGGCCGAGGCCCAAGCCACCGGCGTCTTGATCGCCGGCGCTCACGCCACGTCGCGAGGCATCGCCCTCCAGCTGAAAGAACATGGCATCAAGTCACTCCTCGTCGACACCGACCCGTACAACGTCACCCGGTCGATCTCGAGCGGGCTGGCCGCACGTCGATTAAATATCCTCACCGAAGATGCCGCGCACAACCTCGACCTTCGGGGGATCGGCCGCCTGATGGCGTTCACGTCGAACGATGAGGTCAACGCGCTGGCCACTGCCCGATTCGCCCGAGAGTTCGGCCGCCGCGAGGTGTTCCAACTGTCGCCGGGCAAGCGTCGCTCAGGCGAAACAGGTGTTCCGTCGGAGTACCTCGGTCGCCAGATCGGCATCGACGGCGTGACCTACTCGACAATCGACGACCGAGCGCGCCAGGGCTGGAAAGCACGGAGTACCGAAGCCGGCCCAGACGTCAACACCGCCGTCGACAACGACCTCTTCATTCCGTTGATCCGCGTGATCGACGAACAGATGGCGTTCCTGTGCCGTAACGATGCACTCCCCGTCGAGGGCATCGTGATCGGCATGGCCGCTCCGTCATTCCAGCGCGAACTGGACAACGCAGCAGCGGAGCGTGTCGAAGCCGCCGAGGTCGTCGAGGACTCAACTCCCGGATAGTCACTGTTGCTCAGGTATCGAAGCCGATGCCGAGTCGGCCGAGAAACTTGAGCCAGACGTTCTCTCGGCCCTGGCGCTCATCGGCGCGTTGGATCGATTTCTTGGTGATGCCAACGACAGCTGACCGCAGCGGTTCGGGCGGGAACGGGAACGGTTTCGACCGGACCATCTTGAGTTCGGTTCGCTCTGTTTCGACGCCGTCCACGAGGTCGAGGGCAACCTGCGCGCCGAAGCGGCTCGCAGCGACACCCAGGCCGGTGTAGCCGCCAACCCACGCAAGCCGGTCATCAAACCGCTGCCCCCATGCACAGGTGAAGCGCGACGTCGTGCCGATCGGGCCACCCCAGCGATGCGTAAAGTCGAGGCCCTCGAGCTGTGGGAACGTCGAAAAGAACTGCTCGGCAAGTGCCCCGTGAGTTTGCCTGCTCTGCTCGTGGCGGGCGTCAACGCTGCTGTTGAAGTGGTACGTGGCGTCGTAGCCACCCCACAGAATGCGACCGTCTGCGGTACGCCGCGTGTAGTGGAATTGGTTCGCAGCTTCGTCGATTCCCTCCCAGCGGCTCCACCCAATCGACGCCTGCTGCTCGTGGGTCAGCGGCTCGGTCATCAGGACATGGTCGTAGACCGGGATGATCCGTCGGCGGCTGGCACGCACCGGGCTGGGATATGCATTCGTCGCGACGATCACGCGATCGGCGAGCACCGACCCCGTCGCGGTCGCCACACTGAGGCGCCCATCGAGCTCAGCGATATCAACGACGGGGCTCTGTTCGAAGATTGAGCCACCGAGGTCGAGAACGACCCGGGTGAGCCCCCACACGAGCTTGGCCGGATCGACGAGCCCGCCGTAGCCCTCTGAAAGCAGCGCACCGATAAAGAGCGGTGAGTTGATTCGGGCACGTGTCTCGTCAGCGTCGAGCATTCGGACGCTGTCACCGGTGGAGGTGAGCACGGGGATCCCTGCAGCGAGATCTTCAAGTTGCCATTCCTCAGTGGCGACGTCGAGCCAATCGACTGAGCGGTAGTCCGCGTCGATGTGATGGTCGATAAGGCACTGTTGGAGGTCGGCGAAGTTCTGGTCGCCGAGACGGACAATCGAGTCGAGCTCGTCAGGCCAGTGCCGGTGGGCATTCTCGGCACCGTGCGCGATCGAGGCGTCGAGCATGCCGCCATTGCGCGTGCTCGCCCCACAGCCCACGGAGCCCGCTTCGACAATCGCTACCCGGCGGCCAGGCGCTGCGGTGAGGGCGTGGATCGCTGCCCATAACCCGGTGAATCCGCCGCCAACGATTGCGAGGTCGGCGTCGATCTGCCCGTTCAGGCGCTGCGCGCCGTCTGGGGCATCCGGGCGATCGGTCCAGAACGCGAGCGGACGCGCGGCAGTTAATGCTGTCTGAGGTGACCATCCGCGCAGAGCCATGTGGCATTCTCTCAACGTGTCGACCGGAAACAGCGGAGCCCCGCCGCTCTCTCATCTTTTTGTGTACGGAACTCTGCAGCCGGGCGACGTCCGCTGGCACTTTCTCGAACCCTTCGTCGTCGACGAGGGCTGGGCCGACAGTGCACCCGGGCAGGTATTCGACACCGGCCTTGGATACCCCGGCGCACAGTTCGAGAGCACGAGCAGCAGCGCGGTCATCGGTCGGGCGTACGCGCTGCTCGAATCATCGATCGACCAATGCCTCAAGGTGCTCGACGCGGAAGAAGGAACGGTTGGCGGCGATTACCGCCGAATCATCGTCACCACTGCCAAAGGTGTGCGTGCGTGGGCCTATCAGTACGGCGGCGGGCTCGAACTGACGCCGATCGTGAGCGGCAACTGGTTCGAGCGCTGACGAACGCTGGCCATTCGGTCCATCAACCGAACCGCTCGCTCTCCAACAGCTGAGAGCGTAGGTACAGGGCCATCACGTCTCGCGGCACGCGGTCGATCACGCCGCGTCGCTGCTCGTCTCCGTAAGACAGCGCTGCAATGCCACTCGGGTCGGCTGCATCGTCGGCGTTCTCGCGACAGATCAACAGCTCGCCATCCGATGCTTGGTGCCACCAAAACCAGACATCGAGCATCGCGCCGCCCTCGTCGATGACGATGGCCCTGCACCCCTTGCGTTCGCTGTGCACCACCTCGAGAACTCGCAGCGCTGTTACTCCGAGTTCTTTTACTCGGTGCAGCGTGCCGTCCACGTGGGCACGGGCCTTCTCGAGGCGACGGGTCTGCAGGCGGCGGAAGATAGCCCGATCTTCTCACCGAGTGGGTGCACGCGGCTCGCCGGGCCAGCAGAACAATCAGCTGGGTGCAAGAAGTTCGAGCACGTTCCACTCGATGTCGGCTGACATGTCGGGGTTGATCGGCTGCACACAGACATGGTCAGCGCCAGCGTCGTAGTGCGCCTGCACCCCGGCCCGCACCCGATCCTCGTCACCCCACACGACCACGGCATCGACGAAACGGTGGTCACGCTGCTGGATCTCGTTCTCGGTGAAGCCGAGTCGGATCCAGTTGTTGCGATAGTTCGGCAGCGCGGCGTAACGGTCGATCTGCTGGTTGCCAGCTGCTCGTGCGGCGTCGGCGTCGGTCGTGAACACCACCTTCTGCTCGACACACAGCAGCGCATCAGGCCCAATGGCTTCACGCGCCATCGCTGTGTGCTCCGGTGTCGTCCAGTACGGGTGAGCACCGTCAGCAGCCGACGCCGACAGTTCGAGCATCTTCGGGCCCAGCGCAGCGAGCAGAACAAGCGGCTCGTCTTCGGGTGCAATACCGCGGTACGGCTGAGTTTCCATTGCTGCGAGGTAGTCCTGCATCTTGGTCAGCGGCTTGGAGTAGTCGAGGCCGCGCAGCCCAGCGACCATCGGCCCGTGGCTCACACCCAGGCCGAGCACGAAGCGGCCGCCCGTCTGCTCAGCGAGCGTGTTCGCTGCCTGCTTCATCGGCCCCGGATGACGGTGGAAAATATTGGCAATGCCAGTGGCGTACTGCAGCGTTGTGGTCTGCGAGGCAAGCCACGCGATATGCGCGAACGGGTCGCGGCCGATTGTGTCAGGAAGCCACAGGGTCGAGTAGCCGAGCGATTCGATGCGGCCAGCAGCCTCGGCGGCCTGTCCTGACGACATCCCATCGGTGAAATACCAGACACCTGTCGTGGACAGTCGGTCGCGTGCGGTCGTACTTGTAGCCGTGGTCATCCTGTGACCTTACGGAAGCACGGCCTCCAACTTCGGGCTGTGGGAAACTGGTGCTGTGCAGGTGGCCCTCGTGCTGTTCCCCGGTGTCTCGATCGACGAGTGCGAAGCTTTCGCGCTCGCCTTTCGGCAGCTCACCCTGTCCGGGCTGGCTGATTGCCAACTCATCGGTGTCGGAGCTGTTCGAGGCGAAGTCGCCGGCATCGGTGGGCGACGCAACGTCGAGCAAACCTTTACCGAAACCCCTCGACCCGATGTCGTGTTGGTCCCCGGCGGCATCGGGGTCGAGCGAACGTCGCACGACGAGGCGTTGCTCGCATGGCTGCGGAGCGTCGAGCCGTCGTGCCAATGGATGGCGGCCAGCTCGACCGGCACTGTCGTGGTCGCCGCTGCCGGGCTACTGGCCGACCGGCCCGCGGCCACGCACTGGCTGGCCGGCCCCAGGCTCGCCGAGTTCGGGTCCGAGGCATCAGCCGAACGCATCGTCGAAGTCGGCCGCGTCGTGACCTGCCACGGCCGCATCTCGGCAATGGACGTTGCGCTCCTCATGATCCTGCGTCTGACCAACCGGGCGACCGCCGAGCAGGTGCGCGTGGACCTCGAACGGGCGCATCTACAGGCGGCGGCCACCCAACCCTCATGGTGGCAACGCACCAGAGCGCTGGTTCGGCCTGCCGCACGTGGGCCGGCACGACCGCGTAACGACCAACTTGACACGTCGGATTGGATCGAAATGGAACTGACCGGCGAGCGGTGATTTTCGAGCGCCGGGCCCTCCCAGTAGCTTGAACTGCCGTGAGCACAGCGACGATCAGCTTCGGTACAAAACGCGATGGGCTTGAGCAGCTCCGGCGGCACTGGGCTGTCGGCGCACCGAAAGCAGCAATCCTGCTTGTTCACGGCATCGGCGAACACTCCGGCCGCTACGAACACGTAGGCGGGGCACTCGCTGCTGCTGGCTACGACACGCTCGGTTTCGACCAGCGTGGTTTCGGCGAATCCGGCGGTCGCCGCGCCTTCGTCAATGACTTCAGCGAATTTGTCGACGACGTCGCCGACCTGCTTGTCGAGCGGCGCGAACTCGGGGTTCCAGTGGTCTTGATGGGTCACTCAATGGGCGGCTTGATCTGCGCGACATACCTGGTGAGCAACCGTCCGCAGCCCGACCTTGCCGTGCTGAGCGCTCCGGCACTCAGTGCCAAGATTCCGCTGTGGCAGCGGATGGCTGTACCCGCACTGAGCCGCGTCGTACCGAAGCTCCACGTAAAATCGGACTTCGACGGCTCAGTTCTGTCACGCGATGTCGATGTCCAAGAGCGCTACAACAAAGACCCGCTGCGTGTCGACGGCTCGACTGCAGCGCTCGGCCGCCAGATCCTCGGTGCAATGAAGGCGACCTCGCCAGCAATCGCAAAGATCACGCTGCCTACCTACGTACTGCACGGCGAGGCCGACACGCTCGTGCCTCCATCGGCATCAGAGCCAATCAGCGAGCTACCAAACGTCACGCGCAAGCTGTGGGCAGGCCTGCGCCACGAGTGCATGAACGAGCCGGAGTGGCCCGAAGTCGTCGCTGGCATTACCGACTGGCTCGATGCCCAGCTGCCGGCCTGAGTTCTACGCTTGACGACGAACGAGGGCGAGGCCGAAGTCGCCAGCCTCATCGGTAAAGAACTCGCCGTTGGCGAAACCAATTGCAGTCAGATCGGTGAGCAACTTGTCTTGCCGGAACTTGGTCGAGACCTCGATGCGCAGCTCTTCGCCGGCTTCTAGGTCGAGGTCGAGGTCGAGCGCCTCTATCCGAGCATGCTCGGGTTCACATGCGCGGAGCCGCATATCGATGCGTTCCTCGCGACCGTCCCAGAACGGCACGTACTCGAAGTTGCCGACGTCGATGTTGCCATCGAGTTCGCGGTTGATCACCGTCAACGCATTGCGGATGAACGCATCGGTGACGCCCTGGCTGTCGTTATATGCAGCGACGAGACGGTCGACCGGCTTCACGAGGTCGACGCCAAGCATCAGCCAGTCACCGGGTTCGAGTACATCAGAGAGCGCACCAAGAAAGGCGCGCCGCTCCTCCTGGTAGAAGTTGCCGAGCGTGCCGCCAAGCAATGCGACCAACCTCGTCCCGCCGACCGGCAGGCGATGGAGATGCCGATTGAAGTCGCCAACAACGGGTGCAACTTCGAGGTCCGGGTAACGCTCGCCGAGCATCTCGGCAGCATCTATGAGTGTGGCTTCACTCACATCGAGCGGAGCGAACCGGTCGATCGAACCGTGCGCAACGAACGCATCGAGCAACGTGCGTGTCTTGTCACTCGTGCCTGACCCAAGTTCGATCACTGTGGTGGCGCCCGTGATCTGGGCGATCATTGCGGCATTGGCCTCAAGGATCGAGCGTTCGGCCTCGGTCTGGTAGTACTCGGGCAGCCGCGTGATCTGGCTGTAGAGCTCACTGCCTCGATCGTCGTACAGCCAGCGTGGGGGCACCGTTCGCGGATGGCTTCGCAGGGCGCGGAGGAGTTCCGTTTGGGGATCGACTCGACTATCGATCGATCCGGTGTCGAAGATCGAGGTCTCGGAGGGTTGATTCATAAAAGATTCCTGACTGCCCACTGTTGTCTTGGTCACTGGCGATCCGTGGCCAACCGGACGCCCGAGGCATGCCAGCGAGTGTGCGGATGGAAGAAGTTACGGTAAGTCGACCTGGTGTGGCCGGGCGGCGTGAACACACATCCGCCGCGCAGCACCTGCTGGCCGGACATGAACTTGCCGTTGTACTCCCCGATCGCACCGTCGGCAATCGAGAAGCCGTCGGCCCCGTGATCGACACCGATGTCGGCGAGACCGCCGGCGAAGTCGACCCAGTTGCTGGGCCCAGGGTCAACAGCGGGCGCATGCGGACGATCGGCGTAGGCCGGTCCAACGGCAGGATTCATCGAGAGGACGTGCTTTATGTCCATCAGCAAGAGCTCTTGATGCTGCTCTTCGTGATGCGTACCGAGTTCGACGACCGCAGCGATTGCGGTATCGAGGCCACCGGTCATCAGCTCGAGCATTTCCTTGTCAACATGATTGCGATAATTGGCAACCTCAGCAACGGAAGGGCGAGTAACGAGACCACGTTGTGGTCGTGGGTGGCGCGCGCCGACTGCTTCGTAGTAGCTGTTGTAGAGAAAGCGGTACTCGGGCCGATCCCACACGCGGCCACTTGTGCCGTCGGCGCGCAATACAAACTCGGCGAAGAACCACGTGGTGTGCGCCCGGTGCCACTTCGTCGGGCTGGTGTCGGGCATCGACTGCACGACTTGATCTTCGGCCGACAGTGGCGCCGCCAGCCGTTCGGTACGAGCCCGGACCTTTGCGAATCGGTCGGCGAATCGGTCGGCGAATCGGTCGGCGACTGCATCGACATTCGTTGCCATGCATCTACCCAACCGCAAACGACTCGCAATTAATCCGCCGACGGCGAACGAGTTTGTCGGCCGCACTAACGTGACGCCCATGGACATCGGCGTCACCATCTTTCCGACCGACCAGACAATCAACCCCGTCGAACTGGCCAAAGAGGCCGAGGCACACGGCTTTGAGTCGCTCTGGTTCCCCGAGCATTCGCACATTCCGACCAGCCGGGCAACACCCTGGGGCGGCCGCGCTGGCGCTCCACCGCTGCCCGAGTTCTACTGGCGCACGCACGACCCGTTCGTCACGCTCGGGGCGTGCGCATCGGTGACGAGCACGATCAAGATCGGCACCGGCATCTGCCTGGTGGCCCAGCGCGACCCGATCCACACGGCAAAGGAAGTCGCCAGTGTTGACTCGCTGTCCGACGGCCGCATGCTGTTCGGGATCGGTTACGGCTGGAACAAGGAAGAAATGGCACAGCACGGCACCGCGTACGGCGAGCGCCGTAAGTTGCTGCGCGAGAACATCCTCGCAATGAAGGCGCTGTGGACCCAAGACGAAGCATCATTCGAAGGCGACATGGTCCAGATCGAGTCGAGCTGGGCCTGGCCCAAGCCGACACAAAAGCCGGGTCCGCCCGTCATCCTCGGCGGCGCCGCCGGCCCGAAGACTGCGGCACACATCGCTGAGTTCTGCGATGGCTGGATGCCGATCGGCGGACGTCACGGCATCGACGGTTGGGACAACGTCGTCAAGGCATGCGAGGACATCGGCCGTGACCCTGCCGAGATCGAACTCGGCATGTTCGGCGTGCCCGAAAGCGAAGAAAAGCTCACCGCACTCGCCGGGCAGGGCCTCAAGCGTGCGGTGTTCGTGCTTTCGCAGGGCCCACGTGACGACGTCATGGCCGACCTCGAACGGATCGCGCCGTTCGTCGACGCCATGCGCGACGCCTGACCCTCGCCAAACTGGCCCTGTCACACCGAGGTCACCTCGGTGTGACAGTTACGGGCGGTCGGTGGCGTTGCGGGCGACGTCAACGGTGGTGACCCAGAGCTTGCCAGTGGCGGTGCCCGCTGCTTTGGATGGGTGCGAATCCTGGCAAGTCAGCGCGAACAACTGGTTGCCGTCTGCGCCGCCAAGCATGCAGGCATAGGTGTTTTCCTCAGTCGTCAGCTGATGCGTGATCTCACCACCCTCGAGGACCCGTACCACTTGTTTGCCAAGTGCATCGGAGTACCAAATGCCGCCCTCGGCATCAACTGTGCACCCGTCGGGTGCTGTGCCTTCGACCTTCGCCCAGATACGCCGGTTGGTCAACGTGGCGTCATCGTTAATGTCCCACGCTGTGTACTGACCACCAAACGACTCGCCGACGATGAGTGTCTTCCCGTCGTCGACAATGACCGAGCCGTTCGGGAACATGAGATCGGTAGCGGCAATTTCGATGGAGCCGTCGGCTCGCACGAGCGCCAACGAGGCCATGGCGAACTCGTCGCCAGCCTCCATGTCGAAGCCAAAGTTGCCGACGTAAGCGTTGCCTGCAGCGTCCATGACCATGTCGTTGCAATGGCCGTTGGCAACGCCGCCCAGGTCGGCGTACTCGACGACGGAACCATCTGGTTCAACGCACATCAGCTTGCGGTCAGCCATCGAAACGAACACCAATCGCCCGTCGGGCAGCCAGTCGAGCCCCGATGGTCTGGCGTCGCATTCGACCTCGACGTTCCGAACTCCGTCGAGGCCGACCGTGGAAATTGTCTGCTGGTAGAAGTCGCTGAACCAGAACTTGCCGTCATGCCAACGCGGCCCTTCGCCGAAGTCGATGTGGTCAATCACGAGTTCCCAGGTCACGGAGCCGACAGTAGTTCGCTCCCTGGATCCGATCGGCGGTCAGAGGCCGGCGGCGGTCCCGGTCATCGGTGCGGCCTGACACTGCCGTAGGGTCCGCTCAATGAAAATCGGCATCAACGGCTCCGGCCACCTCGCTTCACCCAACCTCGATGCGATTGTCACTGACATCGAACAGAGCGAAGCCGATGGTTACGCCAGCTATTGGCTCGCGCAGACAGCGCTCGCTGACTCGATTGCGATGCTCGGGATCGCTGGCCGGACGACATCGGAAATCGAACTCGGTACTGCCGTCGTGCCGACCTGGACCCGCCACCCCGAGGTGATGGCTGCCGGCGCGCTGACAGCGCAGGCAGCGTCGAAAGGCCGTCTTGTGCTGGGCATCGGACTCGCTCACCAGACAACGGTCGAAGACCGATGGGGAATGGCCTGGGAACGCCCGGTCAAGCACATGTCCGAGTACCTCGCGATCCTCGACTCGCTGTTGAACACCGGTACCGCCTCGCTCAAGGGCGAGGTCTGGTCTCTGAACCAGCAAGCAGCATTGATGACCGATACGCCGCCCAAGATCATGGTCGCTGCGCTTGGCGAGCAGATGCTCAAAATCGCAGGCAAACGGACCGACGGAACGATCCTCTGGTGCGTCGGTCCCAAGACGCTCGAAGCACAGATCGTTCCGGTCATCAACGACGCCGCCGACAGCGCCGGTCGTCCCGCTCCTCGTGTCGTGTGCAGCCTTCCGGTCTGCGTCACCGACAACCCGCAGCCAACGCGCGACTTCGTCGGCCAGATGCTCGCCGGTTACGCCGAATTGCCGTCGTACCGGGCCATGCTCGACATCGAAGGTGTACACGGCGTCGAAGAGATCTCGCTGATCGGTGACGAGGCAACGGTCAACGCCGGCCTCGACGCAATCGCAGCCGCAGGCGCCACCGACTTCACCGCCGTGGTCATCCCCGACGGTGATGGCCCGGCACGCACGCTGAACCTCTTGCAGGCCCGCACGAACTGACGGACTGTCACACCGAGGTCTGACCTCGGTGTGACGATCCAGCGCACGAACTGATCACGCTAGAGAACTGCCATGCCGTCCATTTCGCCAAGCGGATCGTTGATCAGTTCGATGCGTTCGCCATCGGGGCCAGAGCAGTAGAGCGAGTTGCTGCCGACGATGAAGGTCTCGACGCCAGCAGCTTCGAGCTTGCCCTTCAAACGATCCCAGTTGTCCGGCGGCACCGAGATGGCGAGGTGGTGGTGCCCACCGAGCACCTCCGCGTACTCATTGAGGCCGAGACCCGGGAAGTCAAAGAAAGCCAAAGCGTTGCTGTTGCCGATGTCGAAGAAGAAGTGAGTCGATCCCGCGTAGTCGCGGTTCTCGAACAGTTCCGTCAACGGGAACTCAAGGAGCCCCTGGTAAAAGTCAATCGTCCGCTCGACGTTGCTCGAGATGAGCGCCTGATGATGCACCCCGCGAGCTGACGACGCCGGTCGATCGGCTGCAGCGCGGAGGTACTTATCGCGCATCGCTGCCCACTCGCCGACGCGATCAGGATGATCACCATCATGTGTCGACCCAAAGTGCGGTGATTTCGTTGTCACCGCAACAGTCTTCCTGATCTTGGCCCAGATCACAATCTCGGATTTTGAACCGTTCAGTACATCGATCCGCTGGATCCGTCGATGTTGTTGCCACGTGCACGGTCGAGTTCGGCGTCCATCCCGAGCTTCATCGCCTGAAGGTCACCGGTGACGGTGACCATCCGGTAGCCGCGCTCGAGCCGATCAGGAGTCAGCGCACCGGTTGCATGTATGCCAGCGACGATGCCGCGCTCGTTGCAGCCTGCAGCGATCGCGTCGAGCGCTTCGAGGAATTCAGGCGCTTCGTCGTGGTTTCCCGGGCCGAGGCCAAGCGTGATCGAGAGGTCAGACGGGCCCACGTACACCGCGTCGATACCGGGCACCGCAAGGATGTCGTCAAGGTTGCCAACCGCTTCGATCGTCTCGATCATTGGGATACAAGCGACGTTGTCCTTTGCCCACTCGAAGTACGGCCGATCGGTTCGTGCACCAACCAGAGTCGGGCCGCTACTCCGGGCGCCTTCTGGCGCATACCTGCACGCACGGACAGCGGCTTCTGCTTCCGCGACCGTATTCACCATTGGGATGATGACGCCTTGCGCACCAGCATCGAGCATCTTGCCGATGATCCCCGGCTCGTTCCATGGCACACGCACGATCGGGCGCCCGCCGCCGAGCAGAACCGCCTGGATCATCGAGACGCAGTCGGAATACTCGACAGCGCCGTGCTGTGCGTCGATGCACACGTAATCGAAGCCAGCGCGCGCTACAGCCTCGGCCGTCACACTGCTGGGAACCGACAGCCAGCCTCCGAGTGTCGTTCCACTGTCATTCCAGATCTGTCGGAGTGTTTCCATGTACGCAGTCTCGCGCTTACTCAGGTCACGATGCTGGCTGAACGGCCGTCGAGAACTGCAAGCGCGTTGTCGATCGCATGTTCGAACAGCCGTCGTCGACCGATTGCCGTCGACGATGCAATGTGCGGTGTGACGATCACGTTCGGCCGCGTGAGCAGCGGGTGGCCGGCCGGCAACGGCTCGGGGTCCGTGACGTCGAGCGCGACGCCAGCGACGTGCGCGCTGTCGATGGCAGCCACCAGTGCGTCCTGATCGATGAGCGGGCCACGCGCGCAATTGACGAGATAGACGCCACGACGCATCGATGCGATCGACTCAGCGTTGATCATGTGCCGGGTTGCCGGGATCGATGGGGCGTGCAGCGAGATCACGTGGGATGTCGCAAATAGTTCGTCGAGCCCGACGAGTTCGACGTCGTCGATCGGGCTCTGTTCAATGCCCGGGTCGTTGGCGATCACACGCATCCCGAGGCCGAGTGCAGCACGGGCGACTCGCACCCCGATCCGGCCGAGCCCCACGAGGCCGAGCGTCGACCCGTCGAGTTCGAGTGACGTTGCCACCGCTGGGCCACCCATCGCTTCTGCAGCTCGGGCCTGCTGGATCGGAAGCTCCTTGGTGACGGCGAGGAGCAACATCATTGTGTGTTCAGCCGTCGACACGGTCGGCGAGTCAGGACCGTTGCAGACCACAACGCCCGCTGCACGAGCAGCGTCGAGGTCAACGTTGTCGTACCCGATGCCCATGCGCGAGATCACTCGAAGGTCGGGGAACCTCTCAAACCGCTCGGCATCCCAGTGATGTCCAATGCCAATCACCGATGCGACTTGGCCAACCAACTCCGCATCTGTGTGGCCAACCAGTTGAGCGCGACCCTCGACGTAGGCGAGGTCGGGTTCAAGGATCGGTCGGTCGATGTGAAGCGTGTGGATCGCGGGCATACCTGCCAGGTTGCCAGGCCCAGCTCGCCAGCCAGTCAGCCGGGCGCTACGCCGAGCGATTCACCCAGCATGACAATTCGTGTCCCAATGCCAATCCAACGAGCGAGCGAGCAAGTCATGCCGAATCAGCCCGATATCGGAAGTCAGAATCGCCCAACCCTGGCTGAGGCGACTCTCAAGTGGCCGACTCTCGGACACCCCAAGTGGTTTCCGCCGTGATCGATCGCAGCGCTTCGTCGACATCTCTCAACACGGTATTCATCGTGTCAAATGTGTCAGATGCGTCAAATTTCGTATTGGATCGCGTTGCGCGAGCTCACCTTGCCGGCGATGAACTCCTGCACGAGGGCAATGTGGTCAACGTGGTCGCGGTAGATGGCGAAGTCGTCAGCGGACGCGAAGTCAGCCACGACGACGTAGTCGCTGTTGCCGTCAGCGGTGCCGACGTTGGGGCCGTAGACATACGACTCGATGACCTCGACCTTGCCGGGCAGGGCGTCCAAAGCAGCAGTCGTCGCTGCAACATGGGCATCATCAATGCCATCGGCCCAGGCGAACATCACAACGTGGCGAAACATGGAGCCCATCATGCCTTATCCGCGAGGACGAGTAGGTCGTTCGTCGTTGGCTTCAGTCCGTCAGAGGCTGTCGAGGTAGGCGAGCAGGCCGTCGAGCGCGATGGAGTAGCTGTGCTTGCCGAACCCACCAACGACGCCGAGACAAACGGCGCTGAGCATCGAGGTGTGGCGAAACTCTTCGCGGGCGTGCACGTTTGACAGGTGCGTCTCGACCACCGGTAGTTCGCAAGCCGAAATGGCGTCCCGTAGCGCAATGCTCGTGTGGGTGTAAGCGCCCGGGTTGAACACGACGCCGTCGGCCCAGGTACGCGCATCGTGAAGAGCATCAACTAAGTCGCCTTCGCTGTTCGACTGCGCATCGCGGAGTTCGACATCGCGACCGGCAACGCCGGCACGCAACTCGGCGAGGATGTCGTCGAGCGTGTCGGCGCCGTACACGTCGGGCTCGCGCGTGCCGAGCAGGTTCAAGTTCGGTCCGTTGAGGACGAGGATCTGGCGCGCCATGACCCAGACACTACGTGGCGCCGTCCGGCTGGAGGCGGACGGGTTCTCAGGTACGCGCCGACTCGGTGTGGCCATCAACAGTCAGCGCCTGACCGCTGATGCGAGCCCCCGCCGGCGAACAGACGAACCGGACCATCGCTGCGATGTCTTGCGGATCGACGAACGTCTGTAACGAAACTGCTTTGGTGAACCCGGCGCGGATGTCGGCCGCTGGTCGGCCACTGGCGGCTGCCTCGAGATCGACGACACGATCCATGCGTTCGTTATTCACCGAACCAGGGCAGATCGCGTTGACACGGATACCGAACTCGCCGAGCTCCATTGCCATCGTCTTCGTCAAGCCGATGACGGCCCACTTTGATGCCGCGTATGGCGCTCGATACGGGAACCCGAAGAGCCCTGCTGTCGACGACAAGTTGACGATTGAGCCGCTGCGCTGCTCGATGAGGTGCGGGATCACACGCCGACTGGTGAGGAACATACCCGTGACGTTCACATCGAATGTCTGACGCCACGCATCAAGATTCAGGTCTTCGAGACGCCCACCCGGCCCGGCGATGCCGGCATTGTTGACGAGTACATCAACACCACCCAGGGTTTCGACTGCCTCGTCGATGAAGGCGTCAACTGCGGCCTCATCGGAAACGTCAGCAACCACAGCGCAGATACCTGGCCGCTCGGCGCCCAATGCTGCCACCGCAGCGGAGGAGACGTCGCAGACGAACACCGACGCGCCGCCATCGGCAAACTCCTCGGCAATAGCACGTCCGATGCCGGCAGCCCCTGCCGTCACAATCACCCGCAGCCCGCTCACACCAGCATCCATCCGGCGGATGCTAGAGCAGCAGGGCTCGGCTGGCGGCGGACTGAGCCCATTTTCAGATATTGGGTATCATTCTCACTGCATGGTGGCGACGAGCGAACTTGAACGGGCGGTCAGCGACCGCCTCGCCGAACACGATCTGCGCTACACCGCTGGCCGGCGTGCAATTGTCGAAGGGCTCAAGGCCGCCGATGGGCCAGTCACGCTCCCGGAACTACTCGACTCCTCCCCCGACCTGGCGCAGAGCTCCGCCTACCGGAACCTGGGCTTGCTCGAAGAGGCCGGTGTCGTCCGTCGGCTTGTCCACGGCGGCGAACATGCTCACTTCGAGCTCTCCGAATCGCTCACCGAGCACCACCACCACCTGATCTGCGAATCGTGCGGGCTTGTCCGCGACGTCACCCTCGAAACCAAGCTCGAACGCACACTCGATAAGGCCTTTGACACGCTCGCCGAGGCCGAAGGCTTCGTCACGACGCACCACAACGTCGACCTCTACGGCCTCTGCAGCATTTGTCGCTGAGCCGGTCACACTGTGCCTGACACAGCGTGACCGCTAGTGATCGTGGTGGTGATGTTCGTGGTCTTCGTGGTGGACGCCGTCGTCGATGGCCACCACTTCGTCTCCGAGCTGGAGCACCCGCCCGCCGTAGGCCGCAACAAGGTGCTCGGGTGTCAGCGCCTCGGCTGGCGGGCCTGACGAGACGACTCGCCCTTTGACCAGCACGACGTGATCGGAGCGCGCTGCCTCATCGAGATCGTGTGTTGCCACGACAACCGTTCGGCCGGCGGCGCGTTCTTCCTCGATGATTTTACGAATCTGACCGATCGAGACGATGTCCAAGCCCGCCACCGGCTCGTCGAGCAAGAGAATGTCTGCTTCTTGGGCGACTCCCTGCGCAACGAAGACGCGCTGCCGTTGGCCCCCGGACATTTCGGCAAGGTGCTGTTTGGCCAGGTCGGCGATGTCGAGCCGATCCATGGCTCTATCGATCGCTGCTCGGTCGTTGGCCCGAAGCCGGCCGAAAGGACCGCGCTGCGCCGCTCGACCAAGCGCAACGACCTCGCGAGCTGTCACCAGCAAATGCTCGGAGGCATGTTGCGTCTGCAGGACATACGCGACGTCGCCGACTGCATCAATGTCGCCCGCAAACGGGAGGACGTGAGCAATGGCGTGAAGCAACGTCGACTTGCCGGAGCCGTTGGGCCCGACCAAGGCCGTGACGCCGTGAGGGATCTCCAGATGATCGACGCGCATCGCTTCCCTCCCCCCACGGCTCACTCGGATGCCGTCGACAGTGATCGCAGGCGCGCTGCCTTTCGCTCGGTGCACACCAGAATCTGGTGAATCAGGGGTTGTCGTATTGAGAGTGATTCCCATATCATAGCCTAATGAGAATGATTCTTACTCCGATTGCCATATTCGCCGTTGCGCTGAGTGCCTGCGGGTCCAACAGCGACACCAGCCAGGCCGACCTCCCCTCGGTCGTCGTCACGACGAGCATCGCTGGCGACATGGTCACTGCAGCACTCGGTGACCTCGTCGGCTCCGAACTAACCGTCGACGTCATCACGCCCGTCGGCGCTGACGCACACGAATTCGCTCCGTCGGCCAAGCAGGCCGAGACGATGGAGAACGCCGACCTCCTCGTGGTCAGCGGACTTGGCTACGAAGAGGGCATGACCGACCTGATTGCTAACGCCATGGACGCCGGTGCCGTCACCTTCGTTCTCGGCGGCGCACTCGAGCCGTCGGAGGGCGTCGACCCGCATGTTTGGCTCGACCCGGTGTTGATGTCAGAAGTGTTCGCCACGTTCCCCGAAGCCGTCGCCAGCACGACCGGGGTTCCCATTGCTGACGTGAGCGCGAATACCTCCGCCTACGTTGCCGAGCTCGTCGAACTCGACGCCACGATCACTGCGGCATTCGCCGCGTACCCCGACCTCCAACGCAACTTGGTGACGAGCCACGACGCGCTCAGCCGCTTCGCCGATCGCTACGGATTTACCATCGTCGACACGATCATCCCGTCGGTGAGCACGAGTGCGGGTGCATCGGCCGCCGACCTCGACGGAGTCCTCGAAGCCATTCGCACCAACGACGTCCGTGCAATCTTTTCCGAGACAACGGAATCGGATGCACTGGCGCAGGCAATTTCCGACGAAATCGGGCGCGACGTGCCGGTCATCGAACTGTTCACCGAAAGCCTCGGTGAACCAGGCAACGGCGCAGACACCTACATTGGCATGATGGCGACGAACGCACAACTGATCGCTGACGCACTCAGTTGATGGTTGCCGCATTTTCAGACGTTGTCCTCGATGCTTTCCAGTCGCAGATCTCGCAACGCGCACTGATCGGAGGCCTGCTCGCCGCCACGACCACGGCCCTTGTCGGCACATGGGTTGTAGTGCGCGGCCTTGCCTTCTTCGGCGACGCGCTCGCGCATGGCGTGCTTCCCGGTATCGCGCTCGCTGCGATCTGGGGCTTCGATCTGACGCTCGGTGCGCTCGTCAGCGCACTCGTGATGGTGGGCGGCGTCAACTTGGTCAACCGCACCACCCGGCTCTCGGACGACACCGGCATCGGCTTGCTCTTCGTCGGGATGCTCGCACTCGGCGTCGTGATCCTGAGCCGCGAGGCGACCTTCACCGGCGACCTCACCGGCTTCCTGTTCGGCGACGTACTCGGTGTTCGAAGCGATGAGATCCGCCTCGGCATCGTCGCCCTCGTTATTACCATCATCGGGCTCGTCGCAGGGCACCGCTCGTTCCTCGCGCTCGCGGTCAACCGCGACAAGGCCGAAACACTCGGGTTGAAGCCGGGCTTGGCCCACGCTGCACTACTCACCTTGCTTGCCGTGTCGGTTGTGTCGAGCTTCCGCGTCGTCGGGACCCTGCTCGTCTTCGGGTTCCTCGTCGCTCCCCCAGCCTCCGCTGTCCTGATCGTCAGGCGCATTCCGGTGGCGATGGCTGCTGCCGTGCTCTTCGGGTGGTCATCAGTCGTACTCGGCTTGATCGTCAGCTATCACCACGACACGGCAGCATCAGCCACCATCGCCGGGCTGGCGGTTGCTCAGTTCTTCGTCGTGCTCATCGTCACCGAAACGCAGCATTGGCGACAGCGGCGTCGCGTCGCTGAGCTGGCCTGATCAGCA
>CALAHA010000011.1 GCA_937891565.1 uncultured Ilumatobacter sp.
CACCAAGATCTACTGGGGCATCAACGGCGAAGTCCCGAACATGAAGAACACGCTGAACCGCAAGTACCTGATGCAGGCGATCGACGGCTCGCTCGAGCGCCTCGAACACGACTTCGTCGACGTGCTCTACTGCCACCGTTCTGACCCGAACACGCCGCTCGAAGAGACCGTTTTCGCAATGAGCGACATCGTGTCGTCAGGCAAGGCCACCTACTGGGGGACGAGCGAGTGGAACGCCGAGGAGATCCGCGGCGCGATTGAAATCGCCGAGAAGCATCACCTCCATAAGCCGGTCACCGAGCAGAGCCAATACAACTTGTTCGAACGCAAGAAGGTCGAGCACGAGTACAGCCGCCTGTGGGCCGACTACCGCTACGGCAACACCATCTGGAGCCCGCTTGCATCGGGTCTGCTGACCGGCAAGTACAAAGACGGCATCCCGGACGATTCGCGTGGTGCGCTCAAGGGCTACGAGTGGTTGCAGGACCGCTTCACCAACCAGGCCGAGGTCGCCAAGGTCGAGAACCTGCGTCCGATCGCCGACCGCTTCGGTTGCACGCTCGCCCAGCTCGCACTCGCTTGGGCGACGAAGCACCCGATGGTGTCGAGCGTCATCACCGGCGCATCACGCGTCAGCCAGGTCGTTCAGAACTTCGAAGCTCTCGATGTGATCCCGCTGATCACCGACGAGGTCGACGAAGAGATGCGCGCCATCGTCAAGCGCTGAGGCCTTACGTACACGGTGTTCGAGTGATGAAGGCCACTGCCCGTTCGGCGACGAGTGCGGTGCGGCCGTTGAGAAAGTGATCTGTTGAGGCGATCGTCTCGTGAGTGGTCTGTGGCCAGTCCGAGATGATCGCCTCAGTCGCGTCCGGAGCGCTGAACTGGTCGTGGGCGGGCGTCAGGACGAGCGTGGGCACGTCCATCCCGCGCACCCTTGGCCCGCGATCTGTTGGCCCGCGATCTGTTGGCATCGATGCGAGCGGGGGAGCGACCAGCACCTTCGTCGTGATGCGTACATCGTCAAGCGCACTGACTATTGCAGCTCCAAAGGAGTAACCGGTGGCGATGAGCGCCAGACCGGGCAGCCGAACTTCGAGCGCATTGAGCGCCGCCATCGCATCAAGTTGTTCGCCGCGTCCATCGTCGAAGTCTGCTCGGAAGTCGAAGCGAAGTGCAGCGACACCGGCGGTGGGGAGCGCGTCGAAGAGCGCTTGCACGACGTTGTTGTGGCGGTTGCCGCCGTACTGCGGATGCGGGTGGCAGATGATCGCGGCGGCATGGGCAGCAGCGGGCACGGCCAGGTCGGCTTGCAGTGCGACACCGTCGACAGTCATCAATTGCAGGTGTTCGACAGCGGTCTCGGTCATGAGCCTCGACGGTACCCTCAGCACTCATGACTGGGTCTGACGAGAAGCTGCCTATCAGGATGCTGAACGACCGCGTGCTGGTCAGCGTCTCTGACCGAGGCTCCGACCGTAAGTCGTCTGGCGGCATCGTCATCCCTGCCACCGCTCAAGTCCAGAAGCGACTGGTTTGGGCCACCGTTGTTGCCCAGGGGCAGAACGTTCGGAGCTGTGAGATTGGTGACAAGGTGCTGTTCAGCCCGGATGATCGCTACGAGGTCGAAGTACAGGGCGAGGATTACGTCATGCTCCGCGAACGCGAACTCCACGCGGTCGCCGCCGAACGCATCGAAGCGTCGACCGGCCTGTATCTCTGATCGGCCTCGTTTGTGGCTGAGCGGTCTGGCCTAATATTGGAACTCCGAGATAACTAAGGAGATCCCGATGATCAAAGTCAGCGTCCTGTACCCGAGCGGCGATAATGCCACGTTCGACATGGAGTATTACAAGACAACCCATATGGAGATTGTCGATCGGACGATGAAGCCCAGCAGGTGGGAGATCGAGTCCGGCGTGGACGGGCCGTACATTGCGATTGGCAATCTCTACTTCGAGTCGATGGAGGCCATGCAAGCTGGCATGGGAGGTGCCGGCGAGGCGCTCGCTGACATCCCGAACTTCACGAACACCGAGTCAGCTGTTCAGGTCTCCCAAATCGTCGAGGCCTGAAACCGAGGAATCGCTCCGGCTGCCTGGTCCGTAGAATGTTGTGATGCCTGAGGGAATCACGATCGATGCAACGGACCAGCAGCTGGCCAGCCTGAAGTACAACAGCGACGGGTTGATTACAGCAATCGCCCAAGACGTCGAGAACGGCGACATCTTGATGCTCGCATGGATGAACGAAGAGTCGCTCAAGATGACGTTCGCCGAGGGCCGGATGGTGTACTGGTCGCGCAGCCGCCAGGAACTGTGGCGCAAGGGCGACACCAGCGGTGACCGGCAGTTCGTCAAAGAGGCCTATTACGACTGCGACGCCGACGCACTGCTTTTCAAGGTCGAGCAAGAGGGCGCAGGCGCCTGCCACACCGGTGCGCGCAGCTGCTTCTTCCGCAGCTTCGGCGCTGACGCCTGACAATGCAGTTCCAACCGTCCCGCGAGGCCTTCCACGCGCACGCCGCGGATCACACCATCGTGCCGGTCTGGACCGAGCTGCTTGCCGACCTTGAAACACCGGTCGCGGCGTACACAAAACTCGTCGGTGACAGGCCGGGCTTCCTGCTCGAGTCGGTCGAGGGTGCCGAGCGCTGGGCGAGGTTCTCGTTTGTCGGTCGCAATCCGTCGGCCACACTGATCCTGCGCAACGGGCAGGTCGAAATCGATGGCCCAGTGCCCGACGGAATCCCGACCGGCGATGGCATTTTGGCGGCACTCGAAGCGATGCTCGCCGAATATTCCAGCCCGTCGTTCCCCGACCTGCCACCGTTGCACGGCGGCATCATGGGGTTTCTCGGTTACGACGTGATTCGCGAGGTCGAGCACCTTCCCAACACGCCGACTGACGACCGCAACTATCCCGACGCAGTGATGTCGGTCATTGGCTCACTCGCAGCCTTTGACCATTGGCGTCAGCGGGTATACCTCATCGAGAGC
>CALAHA010000012.1 GCA_937891565.1 uncultured Ilumatobacter sp.
AGCGCTACTGCTGGAGCGTGAGGCGCCGAAATTCTGGGGCTGTCAGCGGGCTGTCGTCCACAGCGCAATGGGGCTGTCCACAGGCTGTCCACATGGTCAACCACATCAAACCCACACGGTTTCCCGTCTTGTTGCTCACAGGCAATCTGGCGCACAGTAGAACCCATGGCCAGCCCACTGCTCTCCAGCGCCCGAATCGAGCGTCCTTCGCACAACCGTCGGCATCGCTCGACGCTGCGCCAACTCGATCGTTGGTGGCTAGAACGCACAGGGTGGCGCACCACGCTGGAGTTCAGGGAGAATCACAGCCGGTCGCTCGAGGGCCGATTGCTCGCAACGGAGCCGATGTGGGTGGCTGAAGCCGAGCTCGAGGGCCGAGTAATCGCCGCCATCGAACGTTCCGAATCACGTGCGTGGGCGCGGTTGGCATGTATCGCGGCCGCCTGAGCAGGGGCTTAGCGGCACGGCAACGGAATTGCGGATGTTTTGTGCATCTACCGTTGACAGCTGCGTAGTTTCACTGCTGTAATTACCTACTCGCTACCACGACATGTGGTGTCGAGGTGGCCCTTTCGAAACGTTGAGCCACGACATCTGGTGCTTTTGACATCAGGACGACAAGTCAATGAATAAGTCAAAGAACACAAAATTGGCCTCGAAATACGTAAAAGATTACGACGGAATACGACAAACGCAGACGATGACGATGAGACGGAGTAACAGGTGACACTGATTGACGGCAATGTTGGGACTCAGGCAGCGACAGATGACACCGGTGAGTTACGCACACCGACCTTGACCGACGCTGCGATGTCCGCGCCGGTGGTGCAGGCGGGCGCAGGTGGCGCCACTGCCGCCGCTGCGGGTGGTGGGATGCGCGTGATGAAGCGCAACGGTCAACTCGAACCGGTAGACCTGAACAAGATTGTCCACGCCATCGCCCGGGCGTCAGAAGGGCTGCTCGGTGTCGACCCAATGCGTGTTGCTACTCGAACGATCTCGGCACTTGCCGACCGTGCAACGACGAACGAGCTCGACAACCTGTCGATCCGTACCGCAGCGGGCCTGATCGTCGAAGAGCCCAACTACTCCAAGTTGGCCGCACGCCTCCTGGCCACGGTCGTTGACAAAGAAGTCCGCAACCAGAACATCCCGTGGTTCTCTGAGTCGATCAAGGTCGCTCACGAGCAGGGCATTGTGTCCGACCAGGTGCTTGCATTCGTCGATGCCAACGCCCCCGAACTCAACGCTGCTATCAACTCTGACCGTGACCGCTTGTTCGAGTTCTTCGGCCTCCGCACGGTCTATGACCGGTACCTGCTCCGTCACCCCGAGCGCCGTGACGTCATCGAGACGCCGCAGTACTTCATGCTCCGTGTGGCATGTGGTCTCGTTGCTGGTGACGCCAAGAGCGGTGAACTGCCCGGTGGCGTCGACGCTGCGGTCAAGTTTTATGACCTGATGTCGTCGCTGGCCTATCTGCCATCGAGTCCGACGCTGTTCAACTCGGGCACAACGCACAGTCAAATGTCGAGTTGCTACCTGCTCGACTCACCTGAAGACAGCCTTGAGGGCATCTACAAGCGCTACACCGACATCGCCAAGCTTTCGAAGTTTGCCGGGGGCATTGGCGTTGCGTGGCACCGGGTGCGTGCAAAGAACAGCCTGATCCAGGGCACCAATGGCCTGTCCAACGGCATCGTCCCGTGGCTGCGGACACTCGACTCGTCAGTCGCTGCGGTCAATCAGGGTGGCCGCCGCAAGGGCGCCGCCTGCGTGTATCTCGAGTCGTGGCATGCCGACGTCGAGGATTTTCTTGAGCTGCGTGACAACACCGGCGACCACGCTCGCCGCACCCATAACCTGAACATTGCCAACTGGGTTCCCGACCTCTTCATGGAGCGTGTCGAAAAAGACTGGCAGTGGAGCCTCTTCGATCCAAAGAAGGTCCCCAACCTGACCGACAAGTTCGGCGAAGACTTCGAGCGGGCCTACACCGCTGCCGAAGAAGCCGGCCTCTTCGAAAAGCAGATCTCAGCGCGATCGCTCTATACGAAGATGATGCGCACGCTTGCCCAAACTGGCAACGGCTGGATGACGTTCAAGGACGCTTCCAACGAGAAGTGCAACCAGACCGGTGCGCTCAACGACGATGGTTCGCCACGCGTTGTGCACCTGTCCAATCTGTGCACCGAGATCCTCGAGGTCACTGACCAAGACAACACGGCGGTCTGCAACCTCGGTTCACTCAACCTCGGGAGCTTCGTTGGTACCGGCGCCGAGGGTGGCAACGAGTTCGACTTCGAGAGCCTTGGCCGCGTCGTGCGCCAGGTCATCCCGTTCCTCGACCGTGTCATCGACATCAACTACTACCCGACGCCCGAAGCCGAATACTCGAACAACAAATGGCGCCCCGTTGGTCTTGGCATGATGGGCCTGCAAGACGTCTTCTTCAAGAAGGGTCTGCCGTTTGATTCACCTGAGGCGAAAGAACTCAGCAAGCGGATCAGCGCGCATATCTACTTCCATGCTCTGTGGGCATCCACCGAACTCGCTGTCGAAAACGGCCCACACGAGTCGTTCGCTGGCACTCGTGCAGCGCAGGGCGACCTGCAATTCGACCTGTGGGACCTCGGCGGTCGGAAGAGTGGCGTTCCCGTTGTTCCGCCGGCCGAGCTCGACTGGGACACATTGAGGGGTCGCGTCAAAGAGCACGGCCTGCGTAACAGCCTGCTCATCGCTATTGCGCCCACGGCAACGATTGCTTCGATCGCCGGCTGCTACGAGTGCATCGAGCCGCAGCTGTCTAACCTGTTCAAGCGTGAAACTCTGTCGGGCGAGTTCATGCAGATCAACCGCTATCTCGTCACCGAACTACAGCGCCGCGGCCTGTGGGACGAAGAGATGATCAACGAGATCAAGCAGGCCGAGGGTTCGGTACAAAACGTCGAGCGCATTCCCGTCGAACTGCGTGAGGTGTACCGCACGTCCTGGGAGATCCCGATGCGCCAGCTGATCGACATGGGTGCCGAGCGCGGCGCCTTCATCGATCAGAGCCAGTCGCTCAACCTCTTCATGGAAACGCCGACCATCGGCAAGCTTTCGTCGATGTACCTGCATGCATGGAAGTCCGGTCTCAAGACCACCTACTACCTGCGCAGTCGTCCGGCCACGAAGATCAACAAGTCGACCTCGACTGCAGTCAAGGCGACCACACCGCCGAATGGCGGCGGTGGCGCTCCCAAGCCATCCCAATCAAAATCTTTCACCGATGAGGAAGCACTTTCATGCAGCCTCGAGAACCCCGAATCCTGCGAGGCATGCAACTGATGGCACTCATTGACCCGATTACATCCGACGACTACGACACCTTCGCGGAGTCGAACACACTGGCCGCAGTGCCGGTTGCTGGGCAACGTAACATTCTTGATCCGGGCTTCGACCTGACGCTTCGGCCGATGCGATACCCGCAGTTCTTTGACATGTATAAAGACTCGATTAAGAACACGTGGACGGTCGACGAGATCGACTTCTCCGACGACTTGGTCGACCTCGACCGCAAGTTGTTACCAGCCGAGAAGCACATGGTGAGCCGTTTGGTGGCGTTCTTCGCCACCGGCGACTCCATTGTGTCGAACAACCTGGTGCTCAACCTGTACAGCCACATCAACAGCCCCGAGGCGCGGATGTTCCTGTCGCGTCAGCTGTACGAAGAGGCCTTGCATGTCCAGTTCTACTTGACCCTCCTCGACAACTACATCCCCGACATGAAGGAACGCGAAGCTGCGTTTGCTGCAGTCGAGAACATCCCGTCAATTAAGGCCAAGGC
This sequence comes from uncultured Ilumatobacter sp., assembly GCA_937891565.1. Classification (GTDB taxonomy): domain Bacteria; phylum Actinomycetota; class Acidimicrobiia; order Acidimicrobiales; family Ilumatobacteraceae; genus Ilumatobacter_A. Next base: position 3,830 of record CALAHA010000012.1, read on the forward strand.
CGACTTCTGCTTCAAATGGATGGATCAGATTCAAGACATCGAGAGGATCGAAACTCCGGAGCATCGCAAGCAGTTCTTGTTGAACCTGATCTGCTTCGCCACCTGCATCGAAGGCCTGTTCTTCTTCGCAGCGTTCGCCTACGTTTACTTTTTGCGCTCGAAGGGCTTGCTCAACGGCCTGGCCGACGGCACCAACTGGGTGTTCCGTGACGAGTCGTGTCACATGAACTTTGCCCTCGAAGTCGTCAATACGGTTCGGGTCGAAGAGCCCGAACTGTTCGACGCTCAGCTCGAGTCCGATATCCGCGAGATGATCAGCGAAGCTGTCGAGTGCGAATACCTGTTTGCTGCCGACGTCCTCGTCGAAGGCGTACCGGGCATGAGCCTTGGCGACACCCGCGAGTACCTCCAGTACGTGGCCGACACCCGCCTCGCCCTGCTCGGCTACAGCGCCGAGTTTGGGTCGAAGAACCCGTTCAGCTTCATGGAACTGCAAGACGTGCAGGGCCTGTCGAACTTCTTCGAGCGCACCGTATCGAGCTACCAAACCGGCATCGGCGGCGAAGTCGGCTTCGACGAAGAGTTCTAAGCAACAGCAGCGCAGAGTGGTCTCGCTCTGTACTGCTGTTCCCTGAACGTTCGTTTGTAAGGCTGTGCTTGGCTACGTTGCTGACATGAGTCAAACTCTGCCAGCCTCGGTGATCTTGCGCGATGTGTCGATGCGTGATGGGTTGCAAGATGAGGCGCCCGTTCCGACCGAGACGAAGTTGGCGCTTTTCGAAGCGCTTGTTTCTGCCGGGGTACGCGAACTCGAGCTCACCAGCTTTGTCCGGCCCGACCGGGTACCGGCAATGGCTGACGCCGACGAGCTTTGTGCAGCGACGTCAGGTGCTGACGTGGTCCGGTGGGGTCTGGTCCTGAACCGGCGTGGGGCCGAACGAGCACTGGCTGCTGGCTTGACCCATCTGCAGTACGTCGTGTCGGTGAGCGACGCGCACAGCCGGCACAACGCTGGAGCGTCGACCGACGACGCGATTGCTGCCTTCGAGGCGATTGCCGGGCCGATGATCGATCAAGGTGCCGTGATGGAGATGACCCTGTCGACGGCTTTTGGCTGCCCGTACGAGCATCGCATCGACCCGAACCGTGTCGTTGAAGTCGCACGGCGCGTCGTCGACGCGGGTGCATCGTCGATCGGTCTGGCCGACACTATTGGCGTTGCTATCCCGAGCGAAGTCGAAGCGCTGGTCGCAGCTGTCGCCAATGCGCTCGACGTGTCGATTGGAGCGCACCTCCACGACACGCGCGGCTTGGCGCTCGCCAACGGGCTCGCCGCACTTGGTGCCGGTGCAAATCGCATCGACGCGGCAGTCGGCGGCCTCGGCGGCTGCCCGTTCGCTCCCGGCGCGAGCGGCAATGTCGCAATCGAAGATGTGGCGCATGCCCTCGGAGAAATGGGGGTCGACACCGGTTGCTCGGTCACAGGATTGATCGACGCAGCAGTTCTTGCCTGCGCAGCCGTCGGTCGGCCGGTCGCCAGCCACGTCGGTGTTGCTGGCCCGCGCTTTGCCAGCTGATGTCACCAAATCAAACTGAAGTCACTTCCCGAATCGTTGTCTTGTCAGTACCGTTGTGACTATGAGTGCGGACTGGCTCACACGGAGCAATGTTGTCATCGTCGCTGGTAAAGGTGGCGTTGGTTCTTCGACGGTCGCTGCCGCGCATGCGCTCGCAGCCGCTCGGCAAGGGGTCGACGTGCTGTTCATCGCCGTCGACGGCCGCCCAGGTATGGGATCGCTGCTCGGTGGACGTGAAATCACCGACCGCACCCAAATGCTCCAGCGCAATGTCGCGTCGAGGGGATCTGGCACTATCGCAGCTCGCACGATTCCTGCTGAACAAGCCTTCGGTGACTATCTCGAACTCAAAGGCGTCGGCGGCATTCTCCGTCGAGCGGCATCGGCTGCGTCGCTGCCGATGATCGCTGCGGCGACGCCAGGGCTCGAACATCTTCTTGTCCTTGGAAAGATCAAAGAACTCGAACTCGACCGGGCCGCCGATCTGATCATCGTCGATGCGCCACCCGCTGGGCATGCGGCGCCGTTCCTCCGCTCGGCATCAGGCCTTTCCGACGTCGTGAAATCAGGGCCGATACTCGACCAGGCCCGAGAGGTCTCTGAAATGCTCGCTGACTCAGCGCGTTGCATGGCACTGCTCGTGGCGCTTCCGGAGGAGACGCCGATTACCGAGGCGATCGAACTCGCTGGCGAACTGGGTGACGAGATCGGGCTTGCGCTGCTGCCGCTCGTGGTGAACGCCTGCTGGCCCGATCGGGAGGGGCTCGCGAAAACCCCTGCGATGGCTGCCAGGTCGCACAAGATGAAGTTGTCGGCCGAAGCGAAGTCGGCGCTCGAATCAGCTGCTGCGTTCGGTCGCAGCCGGCTCGAGCAGCAGCGCTATCAGATCGAGCGGTTGCGCGGCGAGCGGCCGGAGCCGGTGATCACACTTCCCCGATTGACCACACCCAAAATTGGCCCTGCCGAACTCTCGGCTCTGGCCGACGCACTCGTCGAAGCGGATCCGTCATGACATCGCTGTCGCGTGCGGTTACTGATGCGAAGCTCCTGCTCACCTGTGGGCCAGGAGGAGTAGGCAAAACCACCATTGCCGCTGCGCTGGGTGTTGCAGCCGCTCGCGCTGGGCGCAAAACCGTCGTGGTCACCGTCGACCCTGCCCGACGGCTTGCAGACGCGCTCGGTCTCGGCAAAGAAACAGCCACCGACGAACCACACCGTGTCGACCGCGTCACGGATCGGTCCGAAGGTGGCGAACTCTGGGCGCTGATGCTCGACGCCGAGCAGACCTTCGATCGGCTCGTCCGCGATCAGTCGCCATCCAAGAAGCAAGCTGACGCGGTTCTCAACAACCCTGTCTACCAGGCAATATCTGGCTCGCTGTCGGGTGCGCAGGAGTACATGGCCATTGAGCGGCTCCACCAACTACACACCAGCGGCGAGTGGGACCTGATCATTGTCGATACGCCGCCGTCGCGTCACGCCATCGACCTGCTTGAAGCGCCGGACCGCCTCGTTGGCTTCCTTGGACACCCCGTTTACCGTGCACTCACCGTTGGCCAGCGGGCTTTTGCGCGGGTGACCGATGCAGCTGCATCGATGTTCCTCTGGGCGGTCAAGCGCCTCGCGGGCCCGCAGATTGTTGAAGACACGGTCAACTTCTTTCGGTCACTCGCAAATATCGAGGGTGGGCTCCGCAAGCGAGCCAAAGAGGTGTCGGCACTCCTGCGCGACAAAGACACGTGTTTCGTGGTCGTGTCGAGCCCCCGTGCCGAAGCTGTGGGCGAAGCCAGGCATCTACTCGATGCGTTGCGGGCCAAAAACTTCCCGTTTGGCGGCCTCGTGGTCAACTTGATCCATCCGCTCCCCGAGGCACTCACTGCTGAAGATGCTGCGTTGCTCGCCGACCTCGATGATGGCCCACTCGCCGAGCAAGTTGCCTGGCACAGCGAACTCACCACTTTGGCCACTGCCGAGCGAGCCGAACTCGTCAGCCTCGAAGCGCTTGCAGGTGACGCACCGATTGTCGAACTGCCACTGCTCGACCACGACATTCACGACGTTCCGGGCCTGATCGACCTGTCGGCTCGCCTCGCCTGATTTCGCAACAGCGCTGGACGGCTTTGGGCCTTCTGGGCAACGTACAGTTTGGGCTATGACAAAGCTCGCACAACTGGTCGACGAACTCTTCGATCGCCCCGACGCCGAAGGGCACTCGCTGGCGCTGGTCATCCAACAGGGCGGCGCAGTCGTCGCCGAGCGTTACGGCACCCAACGGGCAAATGACTTCCAGCCCGCCGTCGAGCTCGACGCTGAATCGACGCTCATTTCGTGGAGCATGGCGAAGTCGATCACCCATGCAGCGATCGGCATCCTGGTCGCCGATGCAAGCATCGATATCGACGCTCCAGCATCCGTTCCGGAATGGAAGGGAACCTCGAAGGAAGTGATCACCACGCTCCAGCTCCTCGAGATGCGATCCGGCCTGCACTTCATCGAGGACTACGTCGACGGCACAGCATCGAACTGCATCGAGATGCTCTTTGGCAACGCAGGGCCAAGCCACGCCGCATACGCAGCCAGCCAACCACTCGACCACAAGCCCGGCAGCGTGTGGAACTACTCGTCGGGCACCACCAACATCATCTCCCGAATCATCGGCGACATCGTCAGCGGCGGCCCCGGCGGCGACCCTGTCGACCGAGAAGCAGCAATGCGTTCGTTCCTGTCAGAACGGCTCTTCACGCCGACCGGAATGGCCACGGCTGAGCCGAAGTTTGATGGTGCCGGTGACTTTGTTGGATCGTCGTACCTGTACGCGTCAGCACGGGACTTTGCCCGCTTCGGCGAGTTGTACCGTCACGACGGGGTGACTGACCTCGGTAAAGGCGCGCAGATTCTGCCCGTTGGTTGGGCCGATCACGCTGCAGTGCAGGTCGCGACCGATGATGAGTCGGGTTTCGGCTACGGCCGGCACTGGTGGTCCTGGCCAGAGATCCCTCGGAGCTATTCCTGCCACGGATATGAGGGACAGTTCATTGTTGTGGCACCAGAGTCCGAGGTGGTGCTCGTCCATCTGGGCAAGACCGACGTCTCGGTTGCGCCAGCGTTACGTGCCCGACTCGGCGGCTTGCTCCAGCAGCTCAACTGAGTGAGCGCGTCAGAGTGGTGATTTGGCCGAAAATGTTTATCCGGACCCTCGTGCATCAGATAGGAAGTACAGGTGACCAAGGATGAGGGATCGAAGGCGACTGGCGCCTACGACAAAACAAATGAGATGCAGCGTGCGCTGTTGGGGACTGGCGAGCTGCCGATCCTGCCGCTGAAAATCGCTCAGAAGCCCCGAATCCGTCCAATCCGTTTCGGAATCAAGATGGCGCTTTTTGCCCTGGTGCTGTGGTTCGTTGTTGGACTGCTGCCACAGTTCATCAAAGCCGCCACCGAGCTTCGCAACCTCAATCCGTTCCTCCTCGTGCTGGGCTTTGCGCTCGAGATTATTGCGTTGTACTTCTATTCGCTGCTCACACGAGCGGCCCTCGGCGAGGCCGCTGCCCCGTTGTCGGGTATGCGTATGTTCCGCATCCAGTTGTCGACTCGCGCGCTGACCAACGTCGTGCCGGGCGGTAACGCCGCCGGGAGCGCACTCGGTTACCGACTGTTGACTCTCTCTGGCGTCAAAGGGCCAGACGCTGGCTTCGCATTGGCCACTGCAGGCATCGGTTCAGCTGTCGTACTCAACCTGGTGTTCTGGGTCGGCCTGATCGTGTCGGTGCCGCGACGCGGCGTCAACCCGATCTACGGAAGTGCTGCCCTGATGGGCATCATCGTGATCGGTATTGCCGCGTTCCTGGTGATTGGCATTATGGAAGGCCAGGGACGATCAGAGCGTGTGATCCGCTGGCTGGCCCGCCGCCTTCGTATGGACGAAGACCGATTGGCCACGGCGCTCCATCGCATCGCTGAACGGCTCGAGGAACTCATCAGCGATCGCGCCCTGCTGAAGCGAGTCGTCGTCTTCGCCTTACTCAACTGGCTCATCGACGCTGCAGCCCTCTGGGTGTTCCTACGAGCATTCGGCGGCAGCCTGGATATCGATGCGCTGATTGTTGCATTCGGCCTCGCAAACCTGCTCGCCGCTGTACCGATCACGCCGGGTGGCCTCGGCTACGTCGACTTGACCTACGTCGCCGTTCTGGTCGGCTTCGGCCTGACGCAGAACACGGCGACTCTGGGTGTCGCGGCATACCGCTTCGCCCAGTTTTTCTTCCCGATTTTCCTCGGTGCGTTGGCATATGCCTCGCTCAGGTTCGGACCCTGGAAGATTGAGAAACGCGATCGTTTGGCGCGTCTCCGCGACTTGGCTTCAAGCGGCTCCGCATCGCAGGAGTCGACGATTGACTTTGCGCTGCGATTCGGCCGCAGGCTCACTGGGTTGCAGCTGGGCGAGCCGCTCGACGACGAGCAGCGTGCCCGGCTTGGCACCGGCGACTTCCTGAACGACGACTCATCAGATGCTCTCTCGCCGGATGACAAGACCAATGATGGCGGTCATATTGTCGAGGCGGCCGACTGACGGATACGGTCGCGATTCATGACGACCTATGAACGCCCATTCGGCAAGTACCTCGAAGACTTCACGCCCGGCGACATCTTGAAGCACTGGCCCGGCAAAACGATCACCGAATACGACGATCATCTGTTCTGCATGATCACGATGAACCATCACCCGTTGCACACCAACGATTGGTTCGCCGCCGAATCGGTGCAAGGGCGCAACGTTGTGGTCGGCAACCTGGTGTACAGCCTGGTGCTCGGCATGAGCGTGCCTGACGTCAGTGGTGCAGCGATTGCGAACCTCGAGGTCGAAACGCTGCAGCACAAGTTCCCCACGTTCCATGGTGACACAATCCATGCTGAGACCCGCGTCCTCGAGGTGAAGGAATCAAAGTCGAAGCCCGATCGCGGCATCGTGACGGTCGAGACCAAGGGCTTCAATCAGGACGGCAAGGAAGTCTGCTATTTCAAGCGCAAGGTCCTGATCTGGAAGAAGGCTGCTGCGCCCGAGCGCAAGCGCCCATACGACGGCACCGATGCTTGGGCCGACTGATCACGAGCCGACCCGAACCGAGTTGGCCGGGTCCTTCGACGCAATAGCGGCGGCCTACGAACTCGGCCGCCCGGAGTATCCCGACGCGGTCCTCGACTGGTGGGATGAGCTCGGCGCGTTCGAACCCGGCCACTCGGTCCTCGACCTTGCCGCAGGCACCGGCAAGTTAACTCGACTGCTGCCGATCGTCTGTGAGCTGCACGCTGTCGAGCCGCTTGCCAACATGCGGAGCGAGTTCGTAGTGGCAGTCCCCGATGTCGATGTTCTCGCTGGGACGGCCGAACAAATTCCGTACCCGGACGACACGTTCGACACGGTGCTGGTTGCTCAGGCGTTCCACTGGTTTGATCAGGGGGTGGCGCTGGATGAGATTGCACGCGTTCTCAAGCCTGGAGGTGGGTTGGGTCTCGTATGGAACGAAGACGACAGCGCTGCTGCGCCGTGGCTTGCGAAGGTGGTCGGTGAGGAGCGCCTCGTGGCGGCTTCAACAACGAGTACTGAGCGTCTTGTGGTCGAAGCGCTGGCGGGCCATGACGCGTTCGGCTCGGCCCAAGAGATGGAGTACCGCTGGGAGTTCGACACGACGATCGAACGGGTACTGGCTGATGTGCTGTCGCGCAGCTACGTCAGCTCGTTGCCTCCGGAGCAGTGCCTTGCGGTCTTGACTCGGACTCGTGAGTCGATCGAAGCCGAACTCGGCGCAGGTGTCGAATCGGTCGTACATCCGTACCGCACTGTCGCGTTTTGGGTACCGACAGCAGGGTGAACAGCACGCCGATCGATGCCGGTGCTGTGCTGGCGTGGGGGCTCCCCCGAATGCGCGACTTGCCGTGGCGTAACGAGCGTGACCCGTGGCGCATCCTGGTCGCCGAGGTGATGCTGCAACAGACGCAGGTCGAACGAGTCATTCCGAAGTGGATCGCCTTTCTCGATGCCTTTCCGACACCGCGAGAGTGCGCTGCAGCGCCGCTGGGCGAGGTTTTGCGGCTTTGGCAGGGGCTCGGCTACCCGCGGCGTGCCCGCAATCTGCATGCCACCGCAGCGTTCGTTGTCGAACACCACGATGGGTCGCTTCCTGACGGACTCAAAGATTTGCTCGCCCTTCCTGGAATCGGCCCGTACACGGCGCGTGCGGTCTTGGCCTTTGCGTTCGAACGGGATGTCGCGGTAGTGGACACCAACATCGCGCGAATTTTGGCGCGCACGGCAGGGGAGCGGCTGACGCTCAAAGCCGCACAGGAGCGTGCCGATGCAGCTGTGCCGCTCGGCGATGGATGGGCGTGGAACCAAGTCATCATGGACCTTGGCGCCGGGCTTTGCCGGCCAACCCCGACATGCGCCAAGTGTCCACTTGTAGCGAGTTGTGCATGGAGCGCCGCTGGGCATCCCGATCCGGATCCGGCCATTGGTTCGGCTGGTGTGAGCGGTAAGCAAGCCCGCTTCGAAGGAAGCCGTCGCCAAGCCCGTGGCAAGGTACTGAAGGCGCTCAACAACGGTGCGCGACCCGCAGCGGACTTCGATCGACACATCGTCAGCAGCCTGCTGGCCGACGGCCTCATCGAACAATCCGGCACCACCCTCACCCTTCCAACTTGACCCCGCACCCGACCCCGCACCCGACCCCGCACCCGACCCCCACTCCCCGAAATGGAGACTGTCTCTCGTCATGAGCGCGTTGAAATGGTCTCCATTTCGGCGAACAGGTAGGTCTCACCCGAAATGGAGACTGTTTCTCGTCATGAGCGCGTTGAATTGGTCTCCATTTGGGGTGAGGCGCTGGGGTGAGGTGCTGGGGTGAGGTGCTGGGGCAGACAGATGTGCGGGCCAATTACCGGTGGGTAGCTTGCGGGTTCTATCGTCTGAGCCAATGCGTCCAGCAAAAGACTTCTTCCGTCCCCTCGCCGTCGGGGCTCCTGAGCCGGTCCGAGAGATCCCGTTCCCGCCGAGCCGGATGATTCACTTCTTCCCGGCAGCAAACGAAAAGATGCGCTCGAAGGTGCCGCAGATTGCGCCGACGGTCGACATCCTTCTCGCGAACCTCGAAGACGGCGTCCCGGCCGACCAGAAAGAAGCCGCCCGTGCCGGCCTCGTGGAGATCGCGCAGAGCCCCACATTCGCCACGGACTTCGGCCCCACGCAGTTCTGGACTCGGGTCAACAGCCTGGACTCGCCGTGGGGCCTCGACGACATCACCGCAGCCGTGCTCGAAGCTGGTGAGGCGCTCGACGTGATCATGATCCCGAAGGTCGAAGGGCCCGAGGACATCCACTACGTCGACCGGTTGCTCGCACAACTGGAAGCGAAAGCTGGCTTGAAAAAGCCGTTGCTGATCCACGCGATCCTCGAAACTGCGCGAGGCATGGCCAACGTCGAAGAGATCTGCGCCGCCTCGCCTCGCATGCAGGGACTCTCCCTCGGCCCAGCCGACCTCGCTGCCAACCGCCGCATGAAAACCACTCGCGTCGGCGGCGGCCACCCCGGCTATTTGGTGCGCGCTGACCCGCCCATGGTGACACGAGACGACGGAACAGCCGAAACCGATATCAATGCCGACCGCACCAAATACCAGCAAGACCTGTGGCACTACACGATTGCTCGTATGGTCGATGCCTGCGTGATGAACGGGATCCTTCCGTTCTACGGACCGTTTGGCGACATCAAGGACACGGTTGCTTGCGAAGACCAGTTCCGCAACGCCTACC
>CALAHA010000013.1 GCA_937891565.1 uncultured Ilumatobacter sp.
CCTGACCGCCCGTGCCCGAGATGGCAAGATCGACCCCGTCATTGGCCGCGACGACGAGATCCGCCGCGCCATACAGGTGCTGTCACGCCGATCGAAGAACAACCCGGTACTCATTGGCGAGCCGGGTGTCGGCAAGACCGCAATCGTCGAAGGTCTCGCCGCGCGTATTGCTGACGGCGACGTTCCCGAAGGTCTCAAGAACAAACGGTTGATCGCTCTCGACATTGCCTCGATGCTCGCCGGGGCAAAGTACCGCGGCGAGTTCGAAGAGCGCCTGAAGGCTGTCTTGAAAGAGATCACCGACGCTGAGGGTCAAGTCATCACGTTCGTCGACGAACTCCACACGATCGTTGGGGCAGGCGGTGCCGAGGGCGCGATGGATGCTGGCAACATGATCAAGCCGATGCTCGCTCGCGGCGAGCTCCGGATGATCGGTGCGACCACGTTCGACGAGTATCGCAAACACGTCGAGAAAGACCCTGCGCTCGAGCGTCGCTTCCAACAGGTCTACGTGGGCGAGCCATCGGTCGACGACACGATTGGGATTCTGCGTGGCCTCAAGGAGCGGTACGAAGTGCACCACGGCGTACGCATCCAAGACTCGGCGCTGATCAGCGCTGCGGTGCTCTCTGATCGTTACATCACGTCGCGCTTCCTACCCGACAAAGCAATCGACCTGATGGATGAGGCGGCATCGAAGCTGCGTATCGAGATCGATTCGCTGCCGACCGAGATCGACGTCGTGCAGCGGCGGATCCTGCAGTTGGAGATCGAACAGGTCGCACTCGAAAAAGAGACTGACAAGCTGTCGGCGGAGCGGCTCGATGCCTTGCACGACGAGCTCGCTCAGCTCAATGCCTCGAACGCCGAAATGCGCGAGCACTGGGAGCAGGAGAAGCAGGCGATCGGCGCGATCCGCTCACTCAAAGAAGAACTGGAAGGTCTTCGCACGCAGGTCGAGCGTGAGTCCGACCTCGAACTTGCTGCGGAGATCCGGTACGGCCGCATCCCTGAACTCGAGCGACGTATTGAAGATGCCACAGCGCACCTTCATCAGTTGCAGGAAACCAAGGCGATGCTCAAAGAAGAGGTCGATGCGCAAGACATCGCCGAGGTCGTTGGCAAGGCCACCGGTATCCCGATGACGCGCCTGATGGAGTCCGAGACACAAAAGCTTGTCCACCTCGAAGGCCTGCTCAACAAGCGGGTCATTGGTCAAGACGATGCCGTCACGAAAGTCGCCAACGCTGTTCGCCGCAGCCGCGCCGGGCTGAGCGACCCGAATCGGCCAATCGGTTCGTTCATGTTCCTCGGCCCGACCGGTGTCGGCAAGACCGAGTTGGCCCGGGCGCTCGCTGAGTTCCTCTTTGACGACGAGAAGTCGATGGTCCGGATCGACATGAGCGAGTACATGGAGAAGTTCTCCGTGTCTCGCCTCATTGGCGCTCCCCCCGGATATGTCGGCTACGACGAGGGCGGGCAGCTCACCGAAGCAGTCCGCCGCCGGCCATATTCGGTCGTGTTGCTCGACGAGATCGAGAAGGCGCACCCAGATGTGTTCAACACACTGCTCCAGTTACTCGACGACGGTCGGCTGACCGACGGACAGGGACGCACGGTCAATTTCTCGAACGTCGTGTTGATCATGACGTCGAATCTTCCAGGCGATCCGCGCGACTTCTTCAAGCCGGAGTTCATCAACCGGGTCGACGACATCATCCGGTTCCGCTCGCTGTCGGAGGAGGATCTGTACGCCATTGTCAAAGTGCAGCTCGAACTGCTCCGCAAGCGGCTCGATGTAAAGCGGATCGCACTGGACATCGACGACGCCGCGATGGCTCAACTCGCTCGCGAGGGCTACGACCCGTCGTTTGGCGCTCGTCCGTTGAAGCGGATCATCCAGCGCCAGATCGCCGATCCGGCAGCGATACTGATCCTCGACGGTGGCATCGCCGAAGGCGGGCGGATCACCGTTCGGCCTGGAACGGACGAACATCTGGGGCTTGTTGTCGGCGCTGCCGAGAGGTGACTGAAGAAATCGATCAAAATTCCTTCCAAGACATTGCTTCTAGGAAACCCCGGAATGGCTTGGCGACGTCGTCGTCTTCGTCAGCGTGCGTTCCTCACTGTTCTTGGACGTGTACGGCCGCACGAATGTGTAGCGCGTTTGCGTGGGCGGGGAAGCCTTCGTGGTCGGCCAGCGCAATCACGTTCGAAGCCATGCGGCGGATGGCGGTTCCGTCGGCGCGAGCAATAGCGGTTCGCTTTAAGAAAGCATCGGCGGTGATCCCTGACGACACGTGAGCAAAGCCGCTCGTGGGCAGTGAGGCAGGGCAGCCGAGGATGAAGTTGGCAGCGCTGAACGGCGTGTCTTGGCCGATCAAGATCTCGCCGGCATTGACCAAGCCGCTGACGACGCGGTCGACCTCGGCGTCCGCGACAGCAACCTGCAGGTGTTCGGCGGCGTACTCGTTGGCGACAGCGATGGCAGTGTCGAGATCGTCGACGACCACACATCCACCGTTCGGCCCGAGCGACGCGCGACAAGCTGCGGCGCGCACCTCGGGCAGGGCGGCGAGTTGGCGGTCGAGTTCGATGTCGGTTGCGTCGGCGAGAGCAGCCGATGTGGTCAGTAACACCACCGAACTGTCGGTGCCGTGTTCCGCCTCGATCAGCAGGTCAGCCGCTAGGCGGACCGGGTCGGCTGTTTTGTCGGCGATGACGAGGCTCTCGGTGGGGCCGAGGAGCATCATTGTTGATGTGCCGAATCGTTGCATTTCGACCTGGGCGATCGTGACGGCAGGCGAACCGGGGCCGACGATCTTGACAACTTTGTCGATCGACTCGGTGCCGAAACCGAGGGCTGCGATGCCGGCTGGGCCGTTGACGCGAAAGACGTGTTCGATGCCAAGCTTGCGGCAAACGACGAGCACAGCGGGGTCGATTTCGCCTGACCCGCCAGGGACAGGCGGAACGGCGAGCGACACCTTGGGGACCCCGGCAACGACTGCCGGAACGGCGAGTTGATACGCGACGCTCGGATAGCTCGCCTTGCCGGACGGCGTGAACAGGCCGACCGAGCTGATCGGTGTGATTTTCTCGCCGACGGTAAGACCCGGTTCGCTCTCGATGCTCCAGTCACGAGACTGCTGCATCTGTGCTTCGTTGAAGATGCGGAGGTGGACGATTGCATCGTCGATGGCCTCGTCGACGGCGTCGGACACCACGGCCTGCTCGAATTCTGACGTACTCACTCGGAGTTGGTCAGGCGTGACCGTTATTCCGTCGAACTTGGCCAGTGCATCACAGACCGCTGCGTCGCCGCGAAGGCGAACATCGTCAAGAATGATGCCGATCGAAGCCCGCAACTCCGGGTCGAAGATGTCATCAATGCCGCGGTGCATCAGGGCGGCCCGAGCATCGCGGCCCATCTCGTTCCACACCTGGCGTCGCATCACACTCATCCAGCCAAGTTTACCGTCGAGTCCTTCGACTGGCCTCGGCACGGGACCGATGAAGTGACGTTCGGTGTGTTGCTGAGTGACAACTCACATCGAGTACTTGGGCCGGTACTTCGAGGTCGGTTATTCCGACGCTTTGAACCCGCTGTGCCATCGGCTTGACAAAAAGCACGGCAGAGAATCCAACAGATGACTGAGGTCGCACCGCCTGGCACTAGTGTCACCACACGTTCCATACGCGACTTTCGCTCGGCACGTCGAGCGTTGGTCGTATTCCTCTCACACCCTGCGAAGGGGAGCGTCAATGCCAGTCACGGTCGTCATCGGAGCCCAATGGGGCGACGAAGGTAAAGCCAAAGTCATCGACTTGTTGTCGAAGGAGCACGCCTATGTCGTGCGCTACCAGGGCGGGCACAACGCGGGTCATACCGTGGTGGTCGACGGTGAGAAGTACGCCTTGCAACTTGTGCCCTCTGGCATTCTGTATCGGCATGTCACTCCGGTCATCGGCAACGGCGTTGTTGTCGACATGCCGACGCTCTTTAACGAGGTCGACATGCTCGAATCGCGGGGCAACTCCTGCGCTGACCTCAAGGTCTCCACTCGGGCGCACCTCATTTTCCCTTGGCACCAGAGCCACGATGCAATCTCGGAGGCCATGCGTGGCGACGACAAGCTCGGCACCACGTTGCGCGGTATCGGCCCGGCATACGCCGACAAGATGCGCCGAGTCGGCATCCGCGCCGGTGACGCACGTGACCCCGAACGTTTTGCACGGCTGATTCGCGAACGCGCAACGGTCGAGAATAAGTTGATTAGCGAAGCGGGCGGCGACGAGCTTGATGTCGAGGAGATGGTTGAGCTCTACTCGACGTATGGCGCACGTCTGGTGCCGTACCTTTCCGACACGATCAGCCTGCTTCACAACGCCCTGGCCGACGATGCCCACATCCTGCTCGAAGGCGCCCAAGCAACGTTCCTCGACCTCGATCACGGCACCTATCCCTATGTCACGTCATCGAACCCGACAGCTGGCGGTGCTTCGGTCGGCTCAGGGTTGGGGCCACGCGACCTCAGCCGGATCGTCGGAATCACCAAGGCGTATACAACGCGTGTGGGCGCTGGCCCGTTCGTCACCGAGCTGTTCGACGACGACGGCAAAATGCTCGCCGAAGTCGGTCACGAATTCGGCACGGTGACAGGTCGTGCCCGTCGGTGCGGCTGGCTCGACTGCGTGATGTTGCGCCACGCGGTGCGACTCAACTCGCTCACCGAATTGTCGCTCACGAAGCTCGACATCCTCGACGGTTTTGACACGGTGAAGATCTGCACCGGTTACACCCTGAATGGCGAACCGGTCATCGACTACCCGGACCAGTACGACGTACTCGAACGGATTGAGCCTGTGTACGAAGAGCTACCCGGTTGGAAGACACCGATCAACGAGATGCGCGAACCGGGTGACCTGCCGGCCGAGGCAAAGGCGTTCATCGCAGTCGTCGAACGCGAAGTCGGAATCCGTGTCAACGTGGTCGGCGTTGGCGCCGAACGCGACGACTACCTCATCTGGGAAACAACGTGATTCCGCGCTACTCCACCCCGGAGATGGATGCTGTTTGGTCCGATACGGCGAAGTTCGCCCGCTGGCTTGAGGTTGAACTGCTGGCCACCGAGGGGCATGCCGCAATCGGTGTCGTTCCGCAGGAGGCTGCGGAGATTTGCCGAGCCAACGCTCCGGTGGCCGACGACGCATTTCTGCAGAAGATCCTCGATCGTGAGGCGATCACCGACCACGACGTTGCGGCATTCGTCGACGTGACGCAGGAAGCAATCAACGACCCCGCAGGGTCTTGGATCCACTACGGCCTCACATCCTCCGATGTTGGTGACACTGCGCTGTGCTGGGCAATGCGCGATGCCGCTGGTCTGATGATCGAGGCGTCGACTGAATTGCTCGCCACGTTGATCGAGATGGCGCGCGAACATCGCGACACCGTGATGATCGGCCGTACGCACGGCATCCACGCCGAGCCAACGACCTTCGGCGCCAAGGTGGCGCTCTGGGCCCTGCAGGTCGAGCGTGACCGCGAACGTCTGCGTACCGCCCGCGACACAGTTGCCGTCATGAAGTTGAGCGGAGCCGTTGGGACCTACTCCAACATCCCGCCTGCAGTCGAACAATTTGTTGGAGATGCACTCGACCTGAAGCCGGTGCCTGCCACCCAGGTCGTCGCCCGTGATCGCCACGCCGAGTTCCTGTATGCGTGCTCTTCGGTTGCCGCTACATGCGAATTAATGGCGGTTGAACTTCGTCATCTGCAGCGGACCGAGGTCCGTGAAGTGCAAGAAGGCTTCAAGCCTGGGCAAAAGGGATCGTCGGCAATGCCGCATAAGCGGAATCCAATTAGCGCTGAAACGATCTCTGGTTTAGCGCGAGTCGTCCGGTCTAACCTGCTCGCGGGTTTGCAAGACATTGCGCTGTGGCATGAGCGTGATATCTCCCACTCATCGGTTGAGCGCGTGATTCTTCCGGATTCGTCGCAACTTGCCTATTACATGATGCGACGACTGCGTCGTTTGCTGTCGGGGCTTGTCGTGATGCCCGAGCGAATGCAGGCAAACCTTGATGCGAGCTACGGCCTGGTCTTCAGCCAGCCGGTTCTTTTGTCGCTCGTCCAAGCGGGTAAGACCCGCGACGAGGCGTACCGGATTGTGCAGCGCAATGCGATGCAGGCGTGGGACGAGGGCGTCGACTTTAGATCGTTGCTTGAAGCCGACGACGATGTCGATAATGCAGTACTCGACGACGCGTTCGACCTCCGGCGTTCGTTGTCGAACCTTGGCCGTGTCTTCGAAGCGGTCGACGCAATCCAGGTGTAAGCCGAGGAGTCAGTCGCTGCGGGAGATGCCGGCGGCCTTGAGGACGCTTGCCTCGACACCCACATCACGCCACGACTGGTACGAGATCTGTTTGCTCTGGCTGTAGCTCTTGGCCACGGCGACGAACTCGGCTTCAAGCTGCTTCATGTCGATCGTGTCCGACATCGATTCCAATTCGGACCGCAGGTTACGGCGCTCCTGGACCAGCAGGAGTTCGTCGATAGGAGACGCGAATTTAAGCTCGGCGTCAATTGTTTCGATCCGGGCTGTCACTGTTTCAGCGGTGCGCTTGCGGCCACGCTTCGGCTTTGTGGCTCGCATGCCTTCGAGAAACTCGCGGACGACGCGACCTTCGACCCGACCCTTTGCAAGCGCTGCCTTATGTTCGTCGGACATCGGCGTTTTTGGACCTCGTTTTGCTGCCATCTATTTATTCTATGCGCCGTCAACGATTGAACCGATGGATTCATATGGGTTCTTGACAATATTCGAATAGGTTCGTAAGGATGTTCGAACTTTCCCCGCATGGCACCGATGTCTTTGTCGGGACGGGCCCGCAGTATCCGTGGGGCGGCTTGTACGGCGGACAGATTGTCGCGCAGGCATTGCGTGCAGCGACCCTCACCGTTGAGCCTGACCTGGAACCACATTCCATTCGGGCGTATTTCATCCGTCCGGGTGACGCCACTGAGCCGGTTCGCTACGAAGTCGACCGGATCAGGAACGGGCGCAGCTTCTCAACCCGCCGAGTGGTCGCCAGGCAGGCGATCGGCGCGATCCTCAACGCCGAGAGTTCGTTCCAGCGGCCCGAACGTGCGGCCAGCGTGCAGTCGATCCTGATGCCGATCGTTCCGGCGGCCGACTCGTTGGAGGTGTCGTCGTGGACGGAGACCTTCGATCGAGCCGTCGTGCCAGCCACGCAAGTGCAGGGCCCAAGCCGCGACGGTGCTGGACGCACGGTCGTGTGGATGAAAGTGAACCACGAACTCGGAGATCCTGCTGAAGCCGCGGCGCAGTTGCTGCACCGTTCATGGCTGGCGTTCCTCTCGGACGACATTCCGACGGAGGCGGTGATGCATGCCCATCCGGAGGCTGCGGCTGCGATGGGCGACGAAGACCGTTTCTTCGGCGCCAGCCTTGACCACACGATCTGGTTCCATCGCCCGTTACGCGCCGACTGCTGGCACCTGTATGACTTCACATGCCAGCATTTCGTTGGAGGCCGCGGTCTGGCCCATGGGCACGTTTTTACTGCCGATGGCACGCACGTTGCGACGGTGACGCAAGAGGTCCTCCTCCGCGATCGCGCGGCCAAGCCCTGACCAACTCGTGGGCGGGCTCACCGGATAAGTTCGCTCAGCAATGAGTGATGCTGTGCTTCCCAACCTGTCCCCGACGCTCGATCGGCTTCGCGACCACGTGCTGGAGCACTCGGTGAAGACCGGTGACTTCACGCTCAAGTCAGGGGCCAAGAGCACCTGGTTCCTCGACACCAAACAAACGGCATGTCGCGCCGATGGCATTATTGCGTTGACCGACGCACTCATTGAAGTGTTCGGTGCCGATTTCGATGGCATCGATGCCATCGGCGGCTTGACAATGGGCGGCGACCCTGTGGCATATGGCGTACAGGCAGTGGCTGCGACTCGTGGACACACGTTGCGCAGCTTCAGTGTTCGCAAGGAAGCCAAGCAGGGCGGCATCACCGGTCGTATTGCGGGCGCGCTGCAGCCCGGTGACAGGGTGCTGGTCACCGAAGACACTACGACGCGGGGCACGTCGCTGATTGAAGCCGCTGAACAGATTGCGGCGTTCGGAGCGTTCCCTGTCTTGATGACCGTGATTGTCGATCGAGGTGGCACGTGTGCGGCTCTGGCTGCTGCCAAGGACATCGATTACCGGCCGCTCCTGACTGCGCCTGATCTCGGTTTCGGTTTCGGCACCTGAGGTCGGGTTGCTGTACTGATTGGGGCAGTGGGCGAACTGGCGACTTCGTCGGTCCGAACTGGCGACTTCGTCGCT
>CALAHA010000014.1 GCA_937891565.1 uncultured Ilumatobacter sp.
AGTGATCGTGCCAGAGGACTGAGGGGTCAGAACGCGCCCGACGAAGTTCCTCTGAACGGATTCGCACACGACCGAAAGCTCGGGGTGCGACTCGGCGAACCGAGTAACCACACGTTAGCCCGCTGCTGATCGGGAATGCAACGCGTGTCGTTTACCGACCGAACCCCATCCGATCGGCGAAGTTACTGCTCAGGCCACACCAAAACGTGTGGCGTTTTTTCGCTCGTCAAGGGATCGCGCCGCCAGTTCGCCCACCGCTCGTCCAGTTCGAGGCCCGCCCGTTGCGCCATGAGGCCGGAAGTCGATTGCCATCTCACGATCGTGGCAGGTCAACCCGTTGCGACTCCGGCGCAACGGCACGCCGGTAGAACCGTCAGCGTGCTGTGAGTTCCTCGACCAGCGCTTGCACGGTGGCAAGGTCGTTGGCAACGGTCTGGGTGCGTTCCTCACGGTCAAAGAGGTCAGCAAGGTGTGCCGGTAGCGCTGGACGAATACCTATGGCCTGTTCGACTGCATCGGGGAACTTTGCTGGGTGAGCGGTTGCCAACGTGATGACGGGGCCTCCCCCATCATTGGCCGAAAGCATCCGCGCAGCCGCTGTGGCTGTGGCTGTGTGGGGCTCGACAACGTAGCCACCGGTGACGTCATAGATTCGCTTCATCTCAGCCAGCGTGTGCTCATCGTCGAAGGCTGCTGCCCGGATCGACCCGCTGATGAATTGGGCTCGCTGGTCGGCCTCGACTGCGAGGTTGCCCGTCGCTCGGAAGCGCTGCATCTGCTCGGCGGTCATCCCACCGTCACGCGCGTTCATCTCAAACAGCAGACGCTCGAAGTTGGACGACACCTGAATGTCCATCGACGGGCTCAACGATGGAATCACCGCACGTGCGCTCATGTCGTTGTCATTGATGAAACGGGTCAAGATGTCGTTGGTGTTCGACGAAATGATGAAGTCACGGATCGGAGCACCCATCTTGCGGGCGATCCACCCAGCGAGGACGTTGCCGAAGTTGCCGGTGGGCACGCTGAACGTGACCGGTTCGTCAAATTTCTCGGATGCCGTGACGTAATAGACCGTTTGCGCCATGACGCGCGCCCAGTTGATCGAGTTGACCGCCGAGAGCCGATTGCGTTGGCGGAATTCGACGTCGTTAAACATCGCCTTGACCATGTCTTGGCAGTCGTCGAACGTCCCCTCCACAGCGATGGCATGGACGTTCGGAGCATCGACGGTCGTCATCTGTTTGCGCTGCACGTCACTCGTGCGGCCAAGCGGATACAGGATGACGATGTCAATGTTCTCGCAACCGAGCACGCCATCGATCGCTGCCGAACCGGTGTCGCCTGAGGTCGCACCAACGATGGTGACACGTTCCCCGCGTTGGGCGAGGACATGATCAAACAGTCTGCCGACCAGCTGCAGCGCGACATCTTTAAACGCAAGCGTCGGGCCGTGGAACAGCTCTTGGACCCACTGGTTGTGGTCGATTTGGACGAGTGGCACCACTGCCGGGTGCCGAAACGTCGCGTACGCCTCAGTAGCGAGGTGGGTCAGCGTCAGTTCATCGATATCTGGTTCAACGAAGGGCAGCATGACCTCGACGGCTCGCTCGACATAGGTCCGAGCGGTCGACGGATGCTTGAGCTTCGGCCACTCCTCGGGCATGTACAGGCCACCATCGGTGGCAAGCCCGGCAAGCAGCACATCACTGAAACCCAACACAGGGGCATCACCGCGAGTGGAGACGTACTTCATGCTGATCAGTCTCCAATGACGCGCAGTAGGCCACCGACCTTGAGCACGACGTCAAGCTCGTTGAGTTCACGAACGGTGGCTTGGACATCTTTCTCGAGGGCCGAGTGTGTAATGAACACAAGGCGAGCATCAGGCCCATTTCCCTCTTGCTCTGCGGCGCGGATCGAGACGCCGTGCTTCGCGAAGACGCCAGTGACCGAATGGAGCACACCTGGCTGATCTGCGACGTCGAGCCCAAGCAAGTACTCGGCAGAGGTCTCGTCGATCGCCCGGATGGTTGCCTTGCCGAGCTCGCCGAGCGAACCGTGCGTACCTGCACGCAGGTTGATGGCTGCATCGACGACATCACCGAACACGGCACTCGCCGTCGGCGCCCCACCGGCACCGCGGCCATAGAACATCAAGGACCCGACGAAATCGCCCTCGACGAACACTGCGTTGAAGCTGTCGCGCACCGAGGCGAGCGGATGCTGAACCGGCACCATCGTCGGGTGCACACGGACGCTGATCTCTTCGGTTGCCGCATCTCGCTCGACGATGCCGAGAAGTTTGACGACGTAGCCGAGCCGGCGAGCGATCGCGATCTCGGAAGAAGTGATCTCGCTGATGCCCTGGTGATAAACGTCGCCGGCCACGACCTTCTTGCCGAAGGCAACTGTCGCAATGATCGCAGCTTTGGCTCCTGCGTCGTAGCCCTCGACATCAGCTGTGGGGTCACGTTCGGCGTAGCCAAGGCTCTGCGCATCTTTGAGCGCTGCGCCATAGTCAGCATCGCCACCGGCGTCGACCGCGTCGGTCATCTTGGTCAGGATGTAGTTCGTCGTGCCGTTGATGATGCCGAGCACGCGAGTGATTGGTTCTCCGTGCAGGCTCTCGCGCAAGGCACGCATGATCGGGATACCACCAGCAACCGCTGCCTCGAAGAGCAGGTCGCGATGAGCAGCGTCGGCCGCGGCATACAGCTCGGCGCCAACGTTGGCGAGAAGTTCCTTATTGGCAGTCACAACAGGTTTGCCGTGCGCCAGGGCAGCAAGAATAAGTTCACGCGCCGGCTCGATGCCACCAATCGACTCGACGATGATGTCGACGTCGGGGTCGGTGGCGACGCCCATGGCATCGCGGGTCAATACACCTTCGGCAAGTTCGACATCGCGAGGCGCCGACATGTTCCGGACGGCAACGCGGGTGACGGTGAGGTCGATCCCGGTTCGAGCAAGCACGGCGGCACGCTGCACCTCCACCAGTGTTACGAGTGCAGCGCCCACGTTGCCGCAGCCGAGCACACCGATCTTGAGAGACGTTATGTCGCTGGTCACGCCGCTGAGGCTACTGGCTGCACACCATCGGTTCTCAGGACATTGCCTGACAGGTACGGTCGGCCAAATGACAACGACCGATCATCCGTTGGCAACCGTGAGCCGAGAATTTCGAGCTGTGGCCGCCATGGTCAGGGATGACCAGTGGAACTTGCCCACGCCATGCCCCGAGTGGAACGTCACCGAAGTGCTTGGGCACGTGATCGCCGGCAGCCAGATGGCTGTAGCGATTGCAGCTGGTGCTGGCCGGGCCGAGGCGATCGATGTGCTGTCAACGGAGTTCATCGGCGACGACCCGCTTCATGCGCTTGACGTCGCCCTGGCGTTGCAGCAGACCGCTCTCGTGGACTCTGTCGTCGATGAGCGGGTGTGCCAACACCCTGCTGGCGACATGCCCGGTGCTCAGCTCCGCGGCCTCCGCATCACCGACCTGCTGGTCCACCAGTGGGATCTTGCTCGGGCAATCGGCGTCAACGAGACGCTCGACCCCGACGTCGTCCAGCTCGTCTGGGATGACATCTCGCCGATGGCTCCAGTGATCGCTCAACTCGGTGTGTTCGGCAACGGTCCAAGCGGCACGGTTCCCGACGATGCTCTGCTGCAGGAACGCCTCCTCGACCTCTTGGGGCGTCGTCCGTAAATCATCACGTTTGGGGAATTACCCCAAACGTGATGATTTAGACGGTGCGGCCGAGGAATGCTGCGAGCTGATCAGCGTTGCAGGCACCATCGGGGCATTCCTGCTCGACGCCAAACGGTGCAGCACCGTCTTCGCCGCGGAACCCCGGCTGGATCATTTGGTGGCTGGCTTCGAGGAGCTGTGCGGCCAGCTCGGGGGCGAGGTCGGTGGACTGGCCGGTGGCCTTGGCGAGGTCCCAGCCATGCGTGAACGTGTCGGTCATAGCCAGACCCAAGACAGCGCGACCCGGCATTTCGCCGAACGGCATCTTCACCATGCCGTCGAGTGCGCCGTCGGGTTCGAAACAGTCGACTGTTGCCTGCGTGGCTGCGTCGTATGCGGCGAGGAAGTCCCCAGCGGAATAATCAACTTCTTCGCTGCTCGGCCGCTGACCGGTCATGCCCGCGACGAAAAATCCCTGAGCTCCGATCACGTGGTTGACGATGCTGGCAACGTTCCACGACGCACAGGGGGAGGTGTTCTGCATCTGATCAGCGGTGACGTTGGCGAGGACGCTGCGGGTGCTGGCGTTGGCCATCTTGAGATGTTGTGTGCTCATAGTGGGCAACCTACTGCGAGCGCAGATAGTTGCGAAAGGGGCCTGACCCCATACGCAACTATCGGCGGACGAGGTCGAGGTACTTTGCGAAATTTCCAACGAGGTCGTTGAAGCGATTTTCAGCGAGGATCGATCCTTGCCGCTTGGCCGAAGCGTCAGCCAAGGTCGGTGCGCAGGAGGTCGTCGTACGTTTCGCGGCGTACGACGAGGCGCGCGTCGCCGTTTGCTGCGAAGACGACCGGCGGCCGTGTGATTTTGTTGTAATTCGAACCCATCGAATGCCCATACGCGCCTGTGACCGGCATGGCCAGAAGGTCGCCGACAGCGATGTCGGCAGGGAGCTTCGCCTCGAACGCAAGCACGTCGCCTGATTCGCAGTGCTTGCCCACGAGTCGAGCAGTGAGGTCGCGAGGAGCCGACGCAGCGCGGGGCAGGAACGACTCGTAGCCCGAGCCGTAGAGCACCGGGCGGGGGTTATCACTCATCCCGCCGTCAACGGACACGAAGGTGCGGACACCGGGGATGCGTTTCACCGTGCCGACGGTGTAGACGGTCATCGCAGCCGAAGCGACAATCGCTCGGCCAGGCTCGACACTGACCTTCGAACGGACACCGAGCGCGTCGCAGGCGTCGAGCAGCACGTTGCCCCACTGGGCAATGTTCGGCGCCTCCTCACCTTCGATGTAGGCAACACCAAGGCCCCCACCGAGCACAAGTTCGGGCAGGTCGAGCGGCACAGCGAAGTCAGCCATCACCTCTGCTGCCTTGGCGAACGACGACGCCTCGAACACGTTTGAGCCAATGTGGCAATGCACACCGACCAACTCGACCGAGTCGGAACGACGGGCCCGATCGACAGCCTTGATCGCATCACCGTTGCGGAGGTTGAAACCAAACTTGGAGTCGTCTTGCCCAGTGGCGATGAACTCGTGCGTGTGCGCCGACACGCCCGGAGTGATCCGCAAGACCACCTTGGGCGCTCCGCCATCGGCATGGCGCAGCCCATGAGCCCACAGCGCATCGAGGCGATCGAGCTCGTCGAAGCTGTCAACAATAACGTGGCGCACGCCAGCGGCGATTCCCTCACGTAATTCAGTCACCGACTTGTTGTTGCCGTGCAGCGTGCACGCGTTCGCGGGCACACCAGCGGCGAGCGCCACCGCGAGCTCGCCGCCCGAAGCGACGTCGAGGAGCAAGCCCTCGTCGTAGGCAAGCTTGGCCATCGCCTTGCAAAGAAACGCCTTTGTCGCGTAGACGACCTTTTGGTGTCCGAAGGCCGCAACGGCTTGCTGGCAACGGGCCCGTAGGTGCGCCTCGTCGTAGAGGAACACCGGCGTACCGAATTCGGCAGCGATCTCGTCGACACGGCAACCTCCGACGCTGAGCGACCCGTCGGCTTCGACGCAAGCATTGTCAGAAAGCAGGTGCAATGGCAGCGCAGACATCGTCACATCTCCTCCGGAGCAACAATGCCGAGCAGGCCGAGGCTGTGTTCGAGCACGCGGGCTGTCAGGTCGGCGAGCGCGAGACGACTTGTGCGCATCGGCTCGTCAGACTTCAGGATTGGACACTCCTGGTAGAACGACGAGAAGTCGGATGCAAGCTCGTAGACGTATGTACAAAGCTTGTGCGGACTGTACGAATCGAGCGTGTTGTCGATCGCTGACGGGTAGCCCATGATCCGCATTGCCAGCGCCTTCTCGGCTGCGTGGCCGAGCA
This sequence comes from uncultured Ilumatobacter sp., assembly GCA_937891565.1. Taxonomy (GTDB): domain Bacteria; phylum Actinomycetota; class Acidimicrobiia; order Acidimicrobiales; family Ilumatobacteraceae; genus Ilumatobacter_A. The sequence continues at coordinate 6,030 of CALAHA010000014.1, forward strand.
CGATCGGCGCGTCTCGCACCGCCGACCGCTCAATGGTGGCACGCCTGAAGATGGAGCAGATTCGGGCGTGCGCGTACTGCAGGTACGGGCCGGTGTTGCCTTCGAATGCGAGCATCCGGTCCCAGTCGAAGACGTAGTCCTTGATGCGGTCGGTCGACAGGTCGGCGTACTTGAGAGCACCGATCCCCACCGCCTGGGCAACGGCACCACGTTCTTCGGCTGCCATATTCGGATTCTTCTCTGCGATAGACGCATCGGCCCGTTCGACAGCTTCGTCCAACAGGTCGACGAGCTTCACCGAGTCACCGGCACGACTTCTCATCATCTTGCCGTCAGCTCCCAGCACGCTGCCGAAGTTCACATGCACCGCCTGTGTCGGCTCTTTCAGCCAGCTGGCCATGCGACAAACTTCGAACACCATCTGCAAATGGTTCGCCTGAGGGGTCCCGACCACGTAGAGCATGAGGTCAGCCCCAAGCCGCTCGACTCGGTCGACCACGCATGCGAGATCGCTCGTCGCGTACATGAAGGCACCTGTCTTACTCTTCGTGATCATCGGCAGCGGATCGCCATCCCGGTTCTTGAAGCCGGCCGGGAACACCACCGTTGCGCCGTCGGACTCACGCACCAAGCCTTGCGTTTCGAGCCGTTGGTGGACGCCTGTCATCAGCGATTGATATTGGCTCTCGCCGGCCAGATCGTCGTCTGTCAGCAGCACTCCCAGCTTCGTGTAAACACGGTTGAAATAGGCGTTCGACATTTCGACCAGACGACGCCAGAGAACCAGCGTGTCCTCGTCGTTGCTTTGCAGCAAGACAACGCGCGAGCGCGCGCGCTCTTGGAACGGTTCCGAGTCCTTGAACTTGGCGTTCGCCTCTTTGTAAAAACCATCGAGGTCGCCCTGCGACAGCCCTTCGGACGCCACGTCTTCGCCGAGATCAAGAAGATGCTCGATGAGCATGCCGAATGGCCGCCCCCAATCGCCGATGTGATTCTCCCTCATCACCGTGTAGCCAAGGAACTCCATCATCCGCACGAGCGAGTCACCAATCACGGTGGAACGAAGGTGGCCGACATGCATCTCTTTCGCGACGTTGGGCGCTGAGTAGTCGACCACGACGCGCTTGGTGTCGACAGCTCGTGCCACACCCAACCGATCGTCCGTCACCACTTCGGCCAACTGCGCTTGCAGGAATGCCGCAGCGAAGGTGACGTTGATGAAGCCCGGTCCGGCCACCTCGAGTTCGGATGCGACGTCGGCAAGCACGCCCGAATCGACGATCTGCTGGGCGAGTTCACGAGGATTCGACCCGACTCGCTTCGCCAGCGGAAGGGCGCCGTTAATCTGTGCATCTGCACGGTCGGACGGACGCACCGTCGGGTCGGACGGTGCGCCACCATTGATTTCGGCGAAGATCGGCGCCAGCAGCGTCGAGAGTGTTGCGAGGGGATCTGACATGCGCAGAACAGTCTGCCCGATGCATCCACCTCTCACCCCGGTCGATTCGCGCCGGACATTCATTCGCTGCTCCATGACGGCAATTGACTCACGGCAGTGAAGTCAGCGACCGAGTGAGCTGATCAGGCGTTATCGTGAGCCGCCTGCTCTCGTAGCTCAGGGGATAGAGCACTGGTTTCCGGAACCAGGTGTCGTAGGTTCGAATCCTACCGAGGGCGCATTTTCGATGACGTGGTTCCAGTGATGGAAGCCACGTCGTCGTCGTTTTCGGCCCTGATCGCCGAAGCTGTCGTCGCGTTCAGCAAATCAGCAGGCTGTTGGTCGGCACGTGTCCCCGGGCCGTATTCTCCGCGTTCTGCTCGACAACGAGACGTCCCAGTTGCCGCGAGTTCCTTGAGGCGCCCACAGCCAACTCGACGGTTGCTCAGCCGTTCGACTCAGGGGTCGCGCCCATCTCGATCTGAACGAGTAGCGCATCGAGCAAACTGCTCGCACCGAAGCGGAACGTGGCTGGCACTGCCCAGTCGTCGCCCAACACCTCGGCTGCGAGATCGAGGTACGCCATGGCGTCGTCGAATGTCTTGACCCCGCCCGACGGCTTGATCCCGACGGTGCGGTCGGAATCGGCAATGACTTCGAGCATCACTCGGGCAGCATCGAGGGTCGCTCCACCTCTCGCCTTGCCGGTTGATGTTTTGACGAAGTCGGCACCAAGGCCGACGGCGAGTTCGGCCGCTGATCGGACCATGGCCGCTTCGGGTAACTCGCTAGTTTCGAGGATCACCTTAAGTATGCCGGGTGGTGCAACGAGGTCGCCCACCGCCTCGACCATGGCCGCGGTCGGCTTGATGTCGCCATTCCGAAACATCGTGTAGGGC
>CALAHA010000015.1 GCA_937891565.1 uncultured Ilumatobacter sp.
CTATGACCGCCTCGTTGACTGGGTCACCGAAACTGAGGGCAGCTTCGACGACTCGCTGCTCGCCAAGTTGTCGGTGCAAGAACTCCTTATCGGTCCGATCTCCGACGCCGCCAACCACTGGCGCTCGTGACGCAATGATCGGCATTGGAATCGACGTCGTCGACATCGAGCGGTTTCGTATTTCTCTGCAGCGAACCCCTTCGATGCGGACGCGGCTCTTCACGCCGAGCGAATTGGCCTATGTCGAACCACAGGTCGACCCAGTCCCTTCTCTGGCCGCACGGTTCGCTGCACGCGAAGCTGTGATGAAGTCCTTAGGTCTTGGCCTCGGCGCCTTCGGATTCCACGAGGTGTGGGTTGAGCGCGCCGAATCGGGGATGCCGAGCCTGGCGTTCGCTGGCCGCGCTGCCGAACTGTCCGCCAAAGCAGGCGTCACCACCTGGCACTTAAGCCTGACGCACAGCGATCTGGTTGCCGCTGCCTACGTTGTGTGTGAGTAGTTGTGTGAGGAGCTCCTTCGTCGCTCCTTTGCGGCTGCGCCGCTCACCTCCTGCGTCGGTGCACACAAGTCTCAGGCCTGCGGCCTGACTCGCTCACGCTCGGGGGGACGGAGATGCTGCGGCATGACTCGCTCACGCTCGGGGGACGGAGATGCCCACCAACCCGTTGGATTCGTGACTGGGTCCGGGTGACTGCGATGATCAGCGCATGCTGATGGAGTTTCAAGAAGCGTGGGAAGAACTGACAGCGCCGGGTGCGCAGTTTGCGATGAAAGAGATTGAGGTGCGGGGGATCCCGATGCGGATCTTCGAGTCGGCGCCACCGTCGATGCGGTTCGTGTGGGAACTCGCAGGTGGCTACGCCGACCGTGACTACGTCGTATTTGAAGATGAGCGGTTCACGTACGCAGAGGCTGACGCGATCATCAAGTCGCTGGCGCACCACCTACGTGAAGAACACGGTGTCGGGAGCGGCGATCGCGTCGCGGTAGCGATGCGCAACTATCCCGAGTGGGTCTTCAGCTACTGGGCAATCATTTCCCTCGGCGCCGCGTGCGTCGGCATGAATGCCTGGTGGACTTCTGACGAGATGAAGTACGGCCTGGCCGATTCGAATCCCAAGGTGTTGATTGCCGACAGCGAACGGATCGAGCGCGTTGGACCGGTGCTCGATGAGCTTCGCGAAACGAATCCGCTGCGCGTGATCGCCGTTCGGACGCCGGCTGACGGCAACGTCGAACTGCCCGAGGGCGCAGTGCATTGGGAAGACGTCGTCGACCCATCGTCCGCGCCCGCGACCCTGCCCGAGGCCGATATCGACCCCGACGACGATGCGTGCATTTTTTACACCTCCGGCACGACAGGCGCTCCTAAGGGCGCGCAGTTGACACACCGCGGGTCGATCCACAACCTGCTTAACCTCGCCTTCATGACCGGTGTTGCCGGGCTCGCCGGCGCAAAGGCTGCAGCCGCCGCCGGCAGCGAACCCCCTGCGCCTGCTGACCCCGAGAAGCAGAACGTCTTCATGGCACCGACGCCGCTGTTTCACGTCACAGCGAACAATTGCCTGCTGCACCCAGCCACAATTTCGGGCTCGAAGATCGTCCTCACCTACAAGTGGGATGCGGCGCGGGCGCTCGAACTGATCGAGCGCGAGGGGGTCACCAACTTCTCGGGCGTGCCGACGATGACCCGCGAGATGCTCATGCACCCCGACTGGCAAACCCGCGACACGTCAACGCTTGTCGGGCTCGGTGGCGGTGGCGCACCGTTGCAACCAGACCTCGTCGAGAAGATCGACAAGTCGCAATCGGGAACCTCTCCGAGCACGGGCTACGGCCTCACTGAAACGCACGGCATCGTCACGGCCAACTCTGGAGCGCTCTACGTTGCTAAGCCAGCGTCGTGCGGCCGTATTGTTCCGACACTCGACGCCAAGCTGATCGACGAGGCCGGAAACGACGTTGCGAATAGCGGTGTCGGTGAACTCTGCGTGCGCGGCGCTGTCGTGATCAAGGGTTACTTGAACCGCGAAGAATCCACAGCCGAAGCAATTCAAGACGGCTGGTTCCGTACTGGTGACATTGCCACAATCGACGAGGACGGCTATGTGTTCATCGTCGATCGTGCCAAAGACATGGTGCTCCGCGGCGGAGAGAACATCTACTGCTCCGAAGTGGAAACAGCGATCTACCAGCATGAGGCCATTGCTGAAGCCGCCGTGTTCGGTGTGCCCGACGATCGCCTCGGCGAGATCGTCGGTGTCGCCATCGTTCTCGCGCCTGGTGCGTCACTTGACGATGTTGGCCTCCGCGAGTTCCTTGCGCCGACGCTCGCCAAGTTCAAAATCCCCGAGCGCATGTGGTTTCTTGGTGAGCCGCTGCCGCGCAACGCCAACGGCAAGTTCTTGAAGCGCGAGCTGCGCGAATCACTGACCGCATAGGTTGCAGTAATGCTCCCGGTGCTGACGCCCAGCCAGATGGCGGCAGCCGACGCCGCGGCACCTGAACCGATCGACGAACTGATCGATCGAGCAGGTCGCGCTGTCGCCCGGACCGCCCTGAACATGTTGGGCGGGAGCTACGGCCGAGTGGTCGTGGTGATCGCCGGTAAGGGCAACAACGGTGCCGACGGGCGCGTCGCTGCGGCAGTACTTCGTCGCCGTGGCGTACAGGTGAAAATAGTTGACGCTGCCGCGCTGCCAGCCACTCTGCCCTCGGCTGGCCTCGTCATCGACGCGGCCTACGGAACGGGCTTTCGCGGCGAGTGGTTGGCGCCTGATGTTGGAACAACGCTGGTACTCGCCGTTGACGTGCCGAGTGGCGTCGACGCCCTCACGGGCGTGGCTTCGGGCCATGTGCTTCGCGCTGATTGCACCGTCACGTTCCAGGCAATGAAGCCGGGTCTGCTCTTCGGTGACGGCGCCTTGCTGGCCGGGCGCATCGAGGTTGCCGATATCGGTCTGGAACTCCCCGTGGTTGACCAACATCTCCTGGGTGCTGCTGACGTCATGGCCTGGTGGCCTCGGCGTGCGACCGATGCCCACAAGTGGCGCGGCGCTGTTCGTGTGATCGGTGGCAGCGAAGGAATGATCGGCGCAGCACGGTTGTGTGCCGAGGCTGCTGCTCGTGGAGGAGCGGGCTTGGTCAAGCTGTCGGTCCCCGGGCAGTCGATTGAGACTCGGTCTGAGATCGTCCAACACGAAGTGTCGAATGCTGGATGGGCCGCTGAGGTGCTCGCCGATATCGATCGATTCGGTGCCCTTGCGATCGGCCCGGGGCTCGGGCGTGGCAAGCAGACAATGGCAGCAGTACTCGAGACGATCAGTGCGGCTCCGGTTCCCATAGTGATCGATGGTGACGGGCTGTTTGCTTTGATGAGCGATGATCGATCGCTGAGCGCTGTCTTGAGTCGTCGAAGGGCGCCAACCGTGTTGACTCCGCACGATGGTGAGTTTCGGACGCTGACCGGTGCGCTGCCCGGAAATGATCGGGTGTTGGCGGCCCGATCGCTTGCTGCCGACACCCGATGCACGGTCCTCCTGAAGGGGCCGACCACGGTTGTGGCCGCTTCTGACGGTGAGGTGCTCTTGGTTGACCGCGGCGACGAACGCCTTGCTACGGCAGGGACCGGCGATGTACTGACCGGGCTCGTTGCCGTCGGGCTTGCTGCAGGCCTGTCCGGGCTACACGCTGCAGCTGCTGCGGCATGGGTTCACGCCGACGCTGCGTGTCGGTGCCCGTCGGCAGGACTGTTGGCCGGAGATCTTGTCGAGGTGCTTCCTGCGGTGCTGACTGGCCTACGGTAAGCAGTGCATATGAATGAAATGCGGAACGAAATGCGGTGGGCCTGGGCCGAGATCGATCTCGACGCGATCCAGCACAACATCGCGCACCTCCGTGCGGTTGTTGCACCGGCCGCCGTGTGGGCCGTGGTCAAAGCAGACGGGTACGGTCATGGCGCCATTGACGTTGCCCGAGCTGCCATTGCAGCGGGCGCTGAGGGCCTGTGCGTTGCCCTGGTCAGTGAGGGGATAGCGCTTCGTCGGGCCGGCATCGATGATCCGATTCTCATTCTCAGCGAGCAGCCTCCCGAGAGTGCAAGCGAAATTGTTGAGTACCGCCTCACTCCCACCGTCTACACGCGGCCGTTCCTTGACGCACTCGTTGCTGCAGGCCCGACCAGTTTGCCGGTTCATATGAAAATTGACACTGGCATGCAGCGGGTCGGAGCCCACCCGCATGCAGCGAGCGCGCTCGCTGCATCTATTGCTGAACGGGCGCCGGCAATTCGACTCGCCGGGGTGTACAGCCACCTTGCGGTCGCCGACGATCCTGAAGATGAGTTCACGGCGCGTCAGGTCAAGCGGTTCGACGGAGCGCTGGTAAGCATCGTCGAGGTCGTTGGAGCAGTCCCCCTGGTACACCTCGCCAATTCGGCCGGAGCGCTCGCGCACCCTGCGACGCGTCGTTCGATGGTTCGCGTCGGCATCGCAATGTACGGGATTTCACCCGGCCACGCGGTCGACGACTTGTCGAGCGAACTCCGCCCGGCCCTCTCGCTGCGCGCCCGCGTCTCGTACGTAAAGATGGCGCGGGCTGGCAGCCGGATCTCCTATGGCCGGATCTATAAGTTCGAGCGCGACAGCAACGTGGCGACGGTGCCGATTGGCTACGCCGACGGTGTGCCGCGTCGACTGTCGACCAACGGCGGCGAAGTCCTCATCGGTGGACGGCGCCGCGCGATCGTTGGACGAGTCACGATGGACCAGATCATGGTCGACTGTGGTGACGACGAGGTCCGGATTGGCGACGATGTCGTCTTGCTTGGCTCTCAAGATGGGCCCGATGGCGTCCAGACGATTCGTGCCGAAGACTGGGCCGACCAGCTCGACACCATCGGTTACGAGATCGTGTGTGGTATCTCGGCGCGCGTGCCGCGCTTCTCGCGCCGTAGCATCGAAGACTGATGTTGCACCTCCGAGCGGCCTCGATTAACGATACTCACGCCATTGCTGGGGCGATCGCCCAGCTGGTTCGCGCCGGCGACATCGTCGTGCTTGCCGGCGAAATGGGGGCGGGTAAGACTGCATTCGCACAGGGCTTTGGCGCGGCGTTCGACATCGACGAACCAATCACGTCGCCGACCTTCACACTCGTTCACAGCTATGACCTGCCAAGCCCAGCGCGGGGCATTCGCACGATGCACCACGCTGACGTCTACCGGCTTGATCGGACCGCAGAACTGGCCGACCTCGCCCTGGGCGAACTCGCCGAATTTGGCGGCGTCGTTCTCGTCGAGTGGGGAGACGTCGTCGAAGCGACGTTTGGCGATCACCTCACGGTGATGCTCGACCAGGATCCCGATGACGAGGCCGACGAGTTGGCACTCGATCGGGCCCGGTTCATCGAGATTGCTGGCACCGGGGCATCATGGGCTGGCCGCTGGGACCGATTGAAGACGAGCCTGGAGCGCTTTGCATGTTGATTCTCGGTATTGAAACCGCCACCGAAAGAGTCAGCGTCTCCATCGGCGGCCACGAGGGCGTGATCGGCCTATTCGAAGTCACCAAAGGACGCCGTCACGCTGAGACGTTGGTGCCAGCGATTGATTTTGTCTGCAAGCAGGCCGGCATCGAACTCGCAGAGATCAGCGTGGTCGCTGTCGACGTCGGGCCAGGGTTGTTCACTGGCATGCGCGTCGGGTTGTCTGCCGCAAAGGCGATTGCTCAGGCATTGTCCGTGCCGATGATCGGCATTTCGTCGCTCGACCTCCTCGCGTTTCCTTGCCGCCATACCGAGCGGGTGGTTGTCCCGGTTATCGATGCGCGCAAGGGCGAAGTCTTCTACGCCATGTACCGGCAGGTGCCGGGCGGAATCCAACAGGTAGCGGAACCGGCTGTCGGCCCCGTCGAAGACCTTGTTGCAGATCTGATGGCGCGCAGTCAAGACGTCTTGGTCGTCGGCGACGGTGCCGTTCGATACCGCGAGGAGATCCTCGAGGGTTTCCACTGCGAGATGGGTGGCGACGCCCACCCGTCGGCCGGGCAACTTGTGCAGTTGGCGCATGCCCGCGCGCTACGCGAGGAGTGGGTGCAACCACGCGACATTGAGCCCGTCTATTTGCGTGCACCTGATGCGAAGATCAATTGGGCGACTCGGGCGGCGCGCACATGAGCGTGATCGAGCGGCTACTCCAGCGTGCGCCAGTTGATGGCAGAGGTCTGTCGATCACACCGATGCGCAAACGCGACCTCCGCCAGGGAATTATGGAGATCGAAGCGGCCGCTTACCCGGTCGGTTGGTCGCAAAGCGTGTTCGCCACCGAAATCGGACAGGTCGGCAAGGGCGACCGGCACTACGCCGTGGCTCGTCGTGACGGAATAATCGTTGGCTATGCAGGCCTGTGGTTTGCTGTCGACGAGGCGCACATCACCAACGTTGCGGTCGCACCGATGGCTCGGCGTCAAGGCGTGGGTCGGGCATTGATGTTGCACCTCGCCGAGACCGCAATCGCACATGGTTGCCTTGGTTGGACGCTCGAAGTCAGGGCAACCAGCGCTGGGGCGCAGGAGTTGTACCGCGAGTTCGGGTTCGACGCTGTAGGCGTCCGCCAGAAGTACTACGACAACGTCGAAGACGCCATCGTTATGTGGTGCCACGAAATGCAGAGCGACGTGTACTGCGCTCGGCTCGATCAGATCCGCGAGGCCGCCCATGTCTGAGTCAATCGCCCACCCTGAGTTCGACGAATCGACCCTCGTCCTCGGCATCGAGACCAGCTGCGACGAGACTGCCGCTGCGCTGGTTATGGGAGGGTACGACGTCGTTTCGAGTGTCGTTTCAACGCAGGTCGAAATCCATGCGGAGTTCGGTGGCGTTGTTCCCGAAGTTGCGTCCCGCGCTCACCTCGAGGTCCTCAATCCGGTGATCGCTCGTTCAATCGTCGAAGCCGGTATCGAAGATTCGCGGATTGATGCCATTGCGTGCACCGTGGGCCCTGGCCTCGTCGGTGCGCTGCTCGTCGGGGTGTCGGCTGCGAAGTCGCTCGCACTCGTGTACGACGTGCCGTTCATTGGCGTGAACCACATGGAGGCGCACCTGTACGCGGCTTCGCTCGAAGACCCGACGCTCGAGTTTCCGCTCGTCGTGCTGCTCGTCTCGGGCGGTCACACGATGCTCGTCGAGATGCAAGATCACGGTCGCTATCGGCTCCTCGGTCAAACGATCGACGACGCAGCCGGCGAAGCTTTCGACAAGGTCGCGCGGTTTCTCGATCTCGGCTACCCGGGCGGCCCGGCGATTGACGAGGCGGCACTACTCGGGGACCCCGAGGCGATCAGATTCCCGCGGGCATTGATCGATGGCAGCTACAACTTCTCGTTCTCCGGCTTGAAGACCTCGGTGATGAACTACGTCCGCAAACACCCCGATGTCAGCTCGGCCGACGTCGCAGCGTCGTTCCAGGCTGCGGTCGTCGACGTGCTCGTGACCAAGGCCCGGGCCGCCGCGAAGGAAGTCGGCGCGACCAGCATCGTGCTCGGCGGCGGCGTCGCCGCAAATTCGCTGTTGCGTGAGGAAATACTCGACGGATGCGTCAAAGACGGCATCCAGGGTTTCCTGCCGAGCCGGGCGATGTGCACGGATAACGCTGCGATGATTGCGGCTGCCGGCTGGCATCGACTCCGTTCCGACGGGCCGACACCGCTTGATGTCGGCGCCACCCCGAACCTCCGCTTGCCCTTTCTGAATGTCTAAGTCGTCCGAACTGCCGGACGCTCCGGTATTCCAGGTGATCGATATCGGCGCGATGCTCGACGTTGACGGCAACCAATGGCCCACAGCGGTTATCGATGCTGCAGGCCACCCCGCCATTACCGACCTCGCTCGGGTGCACGCAGTCGAAGGCATCGGCGATATTCGTACCGAGGCTGTCGCCATGCCGCTCGCCGCTGAACTCGTGACTGATGAGTCGACCCATTTGTTCCTCTTGGCCGTAGTGATCACCAAGCCGGTCCACTGCACCTTCGGTGTGTCGTTCGTGCTGCCGGCGCAGGGTCAGGTTCTCGTCGAAGCGGCTGCGGCAGGCAATCTTGTGATCGCCACGACGTCGCCCGACGAGATCGACGAACAGAACCAGCCGCTCTGGCTTGCGATCGACGTCGAAGCGGATCTCCTCGAACAGGCCATTGCCAACCTGCCCTGAAGTTGTCACACCGAGCAGACCTCGGCGTGACAAAACCCAGCCGATACCGTTGTGTGCATGACGTTCAAGATCGGTGCTCACGAGCTGTCGGCTCCCGTGGTGCTTGCCCCGATGGCTGGCGTGACCAACGCACCGTTCCGCGAACTCTGCCGACGGTATGCACCGGGCCTCGT
>CALAHA010000016.1 GCA_937891565.1 uncultured Ilumatobacter sp.
GAGGTCAGGGAACCAGATGTTGACGGAGTCGTCAGCGTCGGACGGCGCCGGTGTGAACTCGACGCGCAGGCCAGCAATGGTTGCCTGCGTCGGCTCGGTAAAGGTGTTGGTCGGTTCGATAAACCCCTCAGTGAACGGACGATGTTCGGCGTTGCGGAACGACGTGCCGAGGCCAACGTTGACGAGCGCATCAGGCCCGCCGTCGGGCAGTGTGATGCCAAACTGATGGATGAGGCCGGACCGTGCGACGGGGCCGACTTCGGAACCGTTCCGTTCACGGTTGCCGACCACACCGGCATGGCTCCAGATCGGCACACTGCTGCCGGCTCCGGGCACAGCGGCTGTTCCGCCGACGTAGTGGAAGTGGGTATAGATGACTGCCGTCACCTGGGCATTGGTCTGCTCGGCGACAGCGTTCAGCGCGTACTGCATCTCCTCGACGCACTCTCCAGTGTCGATCGCGATGAGCCCCTCTGGGCCTTCGATGAACGTCTGATTCGACAGCCCATTTCCCACCATGCACCAGACGTCGTCGCGGACCTTCCAGAGCTTCCGCTCGAACCGTTCGCCGTGAGCGACACTCGCACGATGCGCAAGGCCGCCGTTCGGTGCGGCCACCGTTTCAGAGCCATCTGGATGAAAGCTTGCTGGGTGCGATGTTCGAGTTGCCATCCCTGGATCTTGGCAGGTTGCAGCAGTGCGGGTGGGGCTGGCGACGCCCACAGATCTGCAGTACGGTCCGCCCGATGCCAGCAAATCTGCAGAACCCGCTCGACTCCGGTTTCGGAATGCGCTCGACGCCGAGCGAGGTCATTGCCGGCATCGACCTCTCAGGCAAGCTCGCTGTGGTGACCGGTGGATACTCGGGTCTCGGCCTCGAAACGACCAAGGGGCTGGCCGAAGCTGGTGCCGACGTGATCGTTCCAGCCCGACGCCCCGACCATGCCCGCGAAGTGCTTGGCGGCCTCGGCAAGACCAAGGGAACGGTGACCGTTGACGAAATGGACCTCGGCGATCTTGCAAGCGCCGCTGGTTTCGGTGAGCGGATGGCTGCAGCCGGTCGGCCCATTGACATCTTGATCAACAACGCAGCGATCATGGCGTGCCCCGAGACGAGAATCGGTAACGGCTGGGAAGCACAGTTCGCCACCAACCACCTGGGGCACTTCGTGATGACGAACAACATGTGGCCGGTGCTCGCCGACGGCGGCGCTCGGGTCGTGGTGCTCTCATCGACGGGGCACAAGCTGTCCGACATCCGCTACGACGATCTGCAATTCAGCAACGGCTACGACAAGTGGCAGGCGTACGGCCAGGCCAAAACTGCCAACGCGCTGTTTGCGGTGCACCTCGATGCGCTCGGCCAGGCCGAGGGCGTGCGCACCTTCGCCGTACACCCCGGTGGGATCATGACTGAGTTGCAGCGCCACCTTCCTCAAGAAGAGATGATCGCCATGGGTTGGATGGACGCTGAAGGCAACCTGAACGAGCTGTTCAAGACGCCCGAGCAGGGCGCGTCGACGTCCACCTGGGCAGCGGTGTCGCCGCAGCTCGATGGCCTCGGCGGGGTCTATTGCGACAACTGCGACATCGCCCCGATGGAAGACCCCGACAGCCCGTACGCACGGTTCGTCGGTGTGAAGCCGTATGCGGTCGACGACGCCAACGCGACGCGTCTCTGGGACCTCTCAGTCGAACTCACCGGCATTAACGCCTTCGGCTGACTATCCGGTGAAGGGATTATCCGGTGAAGGGGTTGAGACATTCGACGCCAGATCGCTCGATGTCGTCGACGTTGCGCGAGACCACGACCAGGGCGTGTTCGAGAGCGGTTGCCGCAATCAGCGCGTCCGCCACCGGTAACGGATCTGGGATTCCCAGAGCACCCCAACGAACTGCGATCGCGGAGGAAACCGGAAGGATCCGCTCCCCGTACTGCTCGACGAGCTCGAGGAACCATGGCTCCAGTTGCTCCGCCGACGCAGGATCGCGGCGGCGCAGCAGCTCGATGCCGCGGTGCAGTTCCCCGATGACGATCACCGACAGCCAGAACGACTCGGCGGGGTGCCGATCGACAAAGTCAATCACCCCCGGATCAGCGCGCGAACCCTTTCGTAGCTCCGACACGACATTGGTGTCGAGGAGGAACTCGTTCACAGCTCGATGACGCGCCCGGTGTCGGCCGAGCGTGCAAAGTCTCGGTCGTCGCCGACATCGGGCATTGCCCGCAGATGCCCAATCAACGCATCAGGCGCAAGCGCAGCCCGAAGGATCCGCCGATGCTCTTCCTCAGCAGACCTTCCACGCGCAGCCGCACGCTCCTTCAGACGGGCGACCAGGTCCGGGCTTAAGTTTCGAACAATCAACTGACTCACGATAGCAATGATAGCAATCTTGGAGGGTTGCTACCTACCGATCACCAAATTCTTCGGAGCTATTCGGTCGCTCGGGCCGCCGACTGATCCCTCAGGTGCAGTTCACGGTGCTGTTCTCGGAGCTGGCCCCGTTGACGAGAGCTGATAGGGCCGGGCTCGAAACCACAGGTTGCATGCCCATTTCTGGCCTGCGACGACCGGCGAGCCGCCATGTAACGACTTTGGGTGGCGCGTGAAGTCAGCCAGCGTGTGGTCGGCGAGATTGTGGAAGATCACCATGCGGCCAGGCTTGGCTTCGACTTCAAGGTCAAGCTTCGGGAAGATCGTGCCGCCACCCTCGTCGACGTCATTGAGATAGATCAGGGCGGTCACGATCCGCTGACCACCCTGCTCGGTTCGTTGGCGACCCTTCTCCGTGTCCATGTCGTATGCGTCAAAGTGCGGCTTGTACTGCTCGGTCGCGCCGTAATGCACGACTTGCAGCGACTCGGCGTGCCCGATCGGAATGCCAACGAGGTCGCTGACCCGCTCGACAATGCGCTGCATGACGGCGGTCTCGTTGTGCTTGACCCACGCAACACGACCCGTCCGACCGTCGCTCGTCGTTGCATCGCCGACAGCACTGACCAACGCAGTATTCAGCCGGTCGGCTGCCAGACGGATGATGTGATGGCGCTCGGCTTCGCTGACGAAGTCTTCGACCACCTGGACGAGCGGGTCGCACGCGACTTCAGCACCCAGGTCATACGAGTCACGCAGCTGCAAGCCCATGATCTACAGAGTAGAGATGCCGCCATCGACGGGAATGACGGTGCCAGTCGTGTAGGCACCGGCGCGGCTCGACAGGAAGATCACTGCACCGGCGATGTCTTGTGCCGTGCCGATGCGCTTGCGCGGGTTGGAGCTGGTGACGAACTCGGAGCGCTCTTCGTCTTCGAGCATGTACGCCATCATCTTTGACGGGAACGGGCCCGGTGCAATCGAGTTCAGCAGGATGTGCTCACCCACGAGATGTGCCGCCATGTGGCGCGTCATCATGTGGATGGCCGCCTTCGACGCCGAATATGAGTAGTTGTCACCGTGCGGTACACGGATGCCGTCGATAGAACCAATCATGACGACGCGTGCGGGGTCTTCAGCCGTTCCGCTGGCCTTCAGCTGGGGCAGGAGCGCCTGGGTCAGCATGAACGGTGCCTTGACGTTGATGTCCATGACCTTGTCGAATCCGATGGCGGGGAACTCGCCCAGCGGTGCACCCCATGCGGCACCAGCGTTGTTCACGAGGATGTCGATCTGGTCTTCTTGCGCGGTGACGGCCGCGACAAAGGCGTCGATGCCCTCGGGCGTCGACATGTCACCAGGGATCGAAATGCACTCGCCGTGCTCGCTCAGTTCGGCTGCCGCGGCGTCGCACGCAGCGGCCTTGCGAGCGGTGATGTACACCTTCACACCGTTGGCCACGAGGCCCGCAGCGATCATGTAGCCGATACCGCGGGAGCCGCCCGTGACGATCGCAACCCTGCCGGACAGCCCGAAGAGGCTCGTCAGATCGAGTGCGGGGTGGTCGGCATTACGGTAGTTCGAAGCTTCGGTCATGCCCCTGGTTGTAGCCGGTTGGCGAGACTCAGGACCAACTGCACGACCGTCGACAGTCATGTCCACTTGTGACCCGAGGAGATTGCGACATTGGTGTCATGCTGGATCGATGGAGAACGACACCGTTTCTGTCCTTGAGATCGAACGTAAAGCCATTGCCAACTCACGGCTCATCGTCGCGCCGGCGGAGGCGCTTGGTGAGGGACAGGTCCGGGTGTCGGTCGATCGCTTTGCGTTGACGGCGAACAACATCACGTATGCCGTGTTCGGCGACATGCTCGCGTACTGGGAGTTCTTCCCGACCGAGCTGCCATTTGGCCGCGTGCCGGCAATGGCATGGGCCACGGTGACCGAATCAGCTCACTCCGACATCGCCGTCGGATCGCGCTACTACGGCTGGTTCCCAATGGCGACCGAGACCGTCATCACGGCAACGGCGACTCGTGACGGCTTCCGCGACGACGGCCCGCACCGCCAGCCGCACGCGCCGGTCTACCGCGCCTACGTCGACACGAAGAACGACCCAATGTACGACGACGCGCCAGATGGCGAAGACCGCCACACGCTGCTGCGCGGACTCTTCCTGACGGGTTTTCTTGCTGAAGAGTTTTTTGCCGACTCCGGCGGTGGCGTCGCCTCGGGCGAAGCCCCCTACTTTGGGGCCGGGCAGGTCACCGTGCTTTCTGCGTCGTCGAAGACAGCGATTGGTTTCGCACAGCGCGCCAAGGAACGCGGCATCGTCGAGGTCATTGGCCTCACATCGGCTGGCAACGTCGAGTTCGTGGAAAGCCTCGGTTTCTATGACACCGTGCTCTCCTACGACGAGACGGATCAGCTCGACGCAAATTTCCCGTCGGTGTCGATCGACATGGCAGGCAACCCGACCGTGCTCGGCGCCGTGCATCAGCAGTTGGGCGACCAACTCGCATACTCGATGACCGTCGGCCGCAGCCACCACGACGCTCCGAACCCGACTGCCGAAGATGCAGCTTCGCTCGCTGGCCCGACGCCGAAGATGTTCTTCGCCCCGACCGAAGTGGGTCGTCGCCAACAAGAGTGGGGTCGTGAGGATTACGCCCAACGATGCGCTGACGCGATGACGAAATTCGCCGAGGGCAGCCGATCGTGGCTGACCATCGACCACCGCACGGGCGTCGACGCCATGGCCCAGGCATGGGCTGACGTCCACGACGGCAACGTTGCGCCGAACGTCGGCGTCGTCGTCGTGCCAAACGGCTAAGCGGCACGTCGCGCGTTCCACCCGTACGCTTGAGGGGTGTTCGAACAACTTCCTACCCTCAGTGACCGCCGAATTGCCGTCCGGCTGACCGCTGACGCAATGCGCCACGTTCGCGCGGGCCACCCATGGGTGTTCGACGATTCGATCGTTTCGGCAAGCCACGAAGGCGAAACCGGCGACCTGGCCATTGTCTTCAACAACGACCGCAAGTTTGTCGGCGTTGGCCTGTTCGACCCGGCTGGCCCCATTGCCCTGCGCATGGTCCACACCGGCAAAACAGTGACCATCGACCAGGCGTTTTGGGAGTCGAAGATCAACGCAGCTCGGGCCATCCGCCAACCGCTGCTCGACGCAGAGTTCGGCGGGCAGCCGGGCTACCGCGTTCTGAACGGGGAGAACGACGGCCTCCCAGGGCTGATCGTCGACGCCTACGACACAACCCTGGTCGTCAAGTTGTACTCGAGCGTCTGGTTCCGGCACCTCCGCACGGTGATTGACGCACTTGAGACCACAATGCGGCCGTCGTCGATCGTGCTCAGGCTCGGTCGCAACGTCGCTGAGGGCGAAACGTACGGATTCGACGACGGCGACGTCATCGCCGGTGAGATCATCGATGGGTCGGTGCTCTTCACGGAAGGCGGCCTGAGGTTCGAAGCCGACGTGCGTCAAGGCCAAAAGACGGGCCATTTCCTCGATCAACGCCACAACCGGATGCGCCTCGGCCGTTTGGTTGCTGGCCGCGATGTGCTCGATGTGTTCGCGTCAACGGGCGGCTTCAGCGTGCATGCAGCCGCCGGCGGAGCTCGGTCGGTCCACAGCGTCGACATCTCTGCTCCGACGTTGGCAGCGGCCGAACGGAATATGGCCCTGAACGCTGATCGAGCAGAAGTACAGGCCTGTGAACACACGACCGAGGTCGGCGACGCGTTCGAAGTCATGATCGCTCTCGCCCGAGCCGGAAAGACATACGACGTCGTCGTGATCGACCCGCCGTCATTCGCACAGAAGCAGTCGAGCATCGACGTTGCCGTCCGCGCGTACACCCGGCTGACGCACATCGGGCTCCGGCTTGTGCGCCCCGGCGGTGTGTTCGTCCAGGCATCGTGCTCCAGTCGGGTCACATCTGACCTCTTCTTCGCCACGCTGCTCGACGCCGCCGATGCAGCCGGTCGCGAGCTCCGGCAGATGGTGCGGACCGGCCACGACATCGATCATCCTGTCACCTACCCCGAGGGCGCCTACCTCAAGGCCGGGTTCTTCAACGCGCTGTAGTGCGCGGTTGTCGGCCCGAGCGACGCGTAACCTGGGGCTATGGCATCGGTCAAAGCAAACGGCATCAACATCGAATACGAATTGACCGGTGAGGGCGAACCGCTCCTCCTCGTGATGGGGCTCGGCGGTCAACTCACCGACTGGCCCGATGGATTCCCCGAACAGCTCGCTGCGCAAGGTTTTCAAGTCATCACGTTCGACAACCGCGATATCGGCCTGTCGACTGAGTTCGACTGGGAACCACCAAGCCAGAGGAAGGCGGTAATGGGGATGCTGGCGAAGCGACCGCCGAAGGCTGGCTACCTGCTCAGCGACATGGCAAACGATGCCGCGGGCCTCCTCGATGCGCTCGGCATTGGATCAGCCCACGTGGTGGGCATGTCGATGGGCGGCATGATCGCCCAAACGCTGACCATCGAGCACCCTCAGCGAGTCCGCTCGCTGACCTCAATCATGTCGAATCCCGGCGATCGTAAGTCGGGCCGGATCGCGCCGAAGATCATGACGCAGCTCGCCCGGATGAAGCCGCCAACCAAAGAGACTGCCGCCGAACGATCAACCGACATGTTCAAGCTATTCAGTGGCCTGCACTACGACGCAGCGGAACACGTGATCCGCAGCCAAATCAGTGTCGAACGATCGTTTCGTCCGAAGGGCACAGCCCGCCAGACAGCCGCGATCATGGCCAGCCCAGATCGGACAGCCGGTTTGCGCGAAGTTGCCGTCCCGACACTGATCATCCACGGGTTAATGGACAAGCTTGTTCTCCCCAGCGGCGGCATTGCAACGGCTCGTGCGGTGCCGACTTCTCGGCTGCTGATATTCCCCGACATGGGCCATGACCTGCCGGCGCCACGACACACGGAGATCATCGCCGCGATCAAGCGCAACACCGAACTCGTCGGCGTCGCCCCGTCCGTCTGATTCAGTCGGGCGGATTCAGTCGGGCGGATTCAGTCGGGCGGATTCAGTCGCGGAGGATATGGCCGACCGGCGTTGCACGCCGGACGTAGCCCAAAACTGGCGTCGCCCGCACGGTGGCGTTCGCCCCCTGTGGGATGGCGTTCCGTTCGCCGGCACGCCACGCGTACACGGTGCCCTGCGTGCCGTCGTCGACAGCAACGAAGAGCGAGTAGCGGTCGCGTTCGATCCGCTTGCGAACGAATCGGGGGAGCGGTGCAACCTCGGCGGGGCGACGAGCTCGAAGGACAACGCCGGTTCGTTCGACCGTGCTGAACACGTCGGCTGCTCCAAAAATGGCCACGATCACGCCAACCACGATCGGTATGACGGAAAGTATTGTGATGCCGGTCGCCACGTCGACAATCAGCCAGTCTTGATCGGGGAACCTTTCGTAGAGGGAGCCGAGAGCATCGCCGCGAGCCGTGTCGCTGAAGAACCGGCGGAGGCTGAGGCCGACGAATGCTGCGATGACGCCGCCGACGAGCGCGGCCACAGGGTGGAGGCCGTAGCCGAGGCGAATTGGATACTTGATGCGCACGAGTCGTGGCTCGGCGCCGACGCTGCTCCATGCGCGGTGGTGGTCTTCGCGAGCGAGTGGGAACTCGACCGCTGCTCGATCGGCCAGGCAGGTCGCCGACGCGTAGGCCAGGCGGCGGTCGCCAACTTCGAGTGAGCTCGCAGCCATCTGTCTGAAGTCGCCCTCAACGAGTCGCTGGCGAACAGAAAGCCATTGTTGCGCAGCGGCAAGGCCGGCTTCGGTGTGTGTCAGCGGACAGTCGATGGCATGGCGAGCGACCCGGTAGCCGAGGGAGACAATTCCGACCAGGATCACAACTCCCCACAGGCGAGGTTCGGCCGAGTCGACCACAGCGACCTTGGTATTGCCGCCAAGGGAAGCCCACCAGACCAACGCGCTAAGCAGGA
>CALAHA010000017.1 GCA_937891565.1 uncultured Ilumatobacter sp.
GCGACGGATCAGAGACGACCTGGAAGTCATCGCCCGAACGTGTCATGTCTTCGGCACCGGCTTCGAGCGCCGCCATCATCAGTTCGTCTTCGTCGACGCCTGCACCTGCAACGATGATCACGCCCTTGCGGGCGAACTGCCAACCGACCGCGCCTGGTTCGGCCATCGAACCGCCGAGCTTGCTGAAGATCTGGCGAATATCGGCGCCCGACCGATTGCGGTTGTCGGTGAGCACGTCGATCATCAGTGCAACGCCACCAGGCGCGTAGCCCTCGTACATAATGCTCTCGTATGCGGCGCCGTCGGCGGCGCCCGTGCCACGCTTGATCGCACGATCGATTGCGTCGTTCGTCATCTGAGCGCCCTTGGCCTTTTGGACCGCGGTACGCAGCGTGGGGTTCATATCGACGTCACCGCCGCCCTTGGCTGCGACTTCGATCTGGCGGGCGAGCTTGTTGAAGAGCTTGCCGCGCTTGGCGTCGGTCGCGCCCTTCTTGTGCTTGATCGTTGCCCATTTGGAATGGCCGGACATATCGGTTCTCTCTCTGCCAGAGCAATGGACTCGGCGGGTTGATCGTCAGGTGTCGTTCGGTTGTTCGGTCGTCACAACGACGCGATGAACGCTTCGTGTAGCCGAGTGTCGTCTGTGAGTTCGGGGTGAAACGATGCCACCGTACAACGTCCACTACGAGCGAGAACGGGAATTCCGTCGTGAACGGCGATCACTTCGACATCAGGACCCACCCGCTCGACGTACGGAGCACGGATGAACACGGCATGGAAGTCGTCTGCCAGCCCGTCGACCGAAAGGTCGGTTTCGAAGCTGTCGAGTTGACGGCCGTAGCCGTTGCGTCGGACCGTCATGTCGATCAGCGAGAAACCTCGCTGATCGGGTCTCCCGTCGAGCACTTCGGTCGCGCACAGAATCATCCCTGCGCAGGTCCCGAAGACACCCATGCCATCAGCCAACCGCTCGCCGATCGGATCGCGCAGACCACTTGTGTCGAGCAGCATCGACATGGTCGTGCTCTCTCCGCCCGGCAAAATAAGCGCGTCGATACCAACGAGTTGTTCGGGCGTTTTGACAAGTGGCGCATCGATAGAGAGTGCCATCAGCCGCTCCTGGTGCGTTGCGAAGGCGCCCTGCAATGCGAGGACGCCTACGACAGGCCTCGCTACCAACCGCGTTCGGCGTACTTGACGCTGTTCTCGTCCATGCCGATACCCGTCATCGGGGCACCAATATTGCGACTGACCTTCGCCAAAATGTCGGCATCCATGTAGTGCGTCGTCGCTTCGACGATCGCCTTGGCACGTGGCGACGGGTTGTCGGACTTGAAGATGCCCGAACCAACAAACACGGCGTCGGCACCGAGCTGCATGGCGAGTGCGGCGTCAGCCGGAGTAGCGAGACCACCCGCACAAAACAGCGGGACGGGGAGCGTGCCGGTCTTGGCGATCTCCTGGATGAGCGAAAGCGGCGCCTGCAGCTGCTTGGCCCAACCGAAAAGTTCGGCTTCATCAGCCTGCGTGATGCGCTTCATGTCACCGATGATCGAACGTAAATGGCGCACGGCTTCAACGACGTTGCCAGTGCCGGCTTCGCCCTTCGAGCGGATCATCGCTGCACCTTCGGAGATGCGACGGAGCGCCTCGCCGAGGTTGGTGGCGCCACACACGAACGGCACGTCGAACGCCATTTTGTCGATGTGGTAGGCCTCGTCGGCTGGGGTGAGGACTTCGGATTCGTCGATGAAGTCGACGCCGAGTGACTGGAGAATCTGCGCTTCAACAAAATGGCCAATTCGCGCCTTGGCCATAACGGGGATCGAGCAGACCTCTTGAATTCCAATGATCATTTCGGGGTCAGACATGCGCGCAACGCCACCGTCGCGACGAATGTCGGCGGGAACGCGCTCAAGCGCCATCACCGCTACAGCGCCAGCATCTTCGGCGATCTTGGCCTGCTCGGGATTGACGACGTCCATAATGACGCCGCCCTTCATCATTTCTGCCAAGCCCCGCTTGACGGGGAATGTTCCAGTGCTCTCAAAGCTCATGTGACCATCGTACTTTCGCCGGGCGGGTTCTTGCCCGATCCAGTGGTGCATTCTCGGTGGTACCGCTGGTACCCGTGTGAAAAGGCCCCAGCATCGGCGCGACTATTCGATCGTGACGTCGGCCGGCTCGCCCGGCGAGCTCACCTCAACGAGTTCAATCCAGGTCTGACCAGGCGTCAGCTTGATTGGATTTCCGTCGTCATCGGTCAGGACGAAGTTGTAGACCGCCAGCACTTTCTGCCAGCGGCCGGTGATGACCTCACCGTTGCTGAACACCAATGCCTGACCTTCACCCAGGGTGACTGCCTCAGGAGCGTTCGAGTCGATGGAACTTTGGCGATAGTCGACGCCGAGCACAATGACGTTCTGCGCACCGATCTGACCGTAGGTCTTGTCGACGTGCTTTTCGCCTTCTTGGGAACGCTCGTAGCGCCCTTCGTCAGCGTTCCAGTCCCACACGATGTCGATACTGCCGATGTTGAACGACATCTTCTTGGCGACGTCGCCCGCAAAAACCGTGCCATCGTCGAGGAACCCAAACTGGCGGCTTGGCGCGCCGGGATTATCTTCCGGCGTCAACGCGTAGAGCGACGCAGTGTCGGAGTACAGGTTGTGCGGGGCACTTCCCGGGCCGCGGTAGTAGCTGCCGGAGTTTGAAGGTGCGCCGACGTCGACAAGGAACGAGGCCCGGATCAGCCGCGTGACACCTGGGTTGCCGCCACTCCAACCGAAGAGCGGTTGATTCAGCGAACTGAGGAGGTTGACATCCTGTTCGCGGGCCGACCGGATCGGGCCGACCGGGTCGGCGTCTTGGCTGTGAAACACCGCTGCGAAGCGGGTGAGGCTACCCTCGACTTTTTCCTCAAAGACCACATCGGCGACGGCGAGGCCCGAGTGATTTCGGCGGGCGGCGGGGGCGTTGTCGATCTTGACGGCCAGCGCGGGCCGATCGGTAATGTCGACCTCGCTCTCGACGGGCATGCCAGTCAGCGGCTGACGCGGCACATCGGGAGCCAGCGTGGTGCTGGGCACCGGAATGGTGCTCATCGTTGTTGCTGACGTGTTGCTCGATGCTGTTGTTTCTGAAACAGCGGTCGTCGTGCTGGCAACCGTGGTGATCGTGGCTTCAGACGAGCTTCCACCGCTACACGCAGCGGCAACAAGCGCCAGCGCCGCAGCGCCAGCCAGATACTTCGAGTGAGTCATCAGAGTTCTCTCAGGAGTGCTATACGTTCGTCAAGCGGCGGGTGCGTGTTGAACATCTTGTGGATACCACCGAGCTTGCCATTGTCGCCGACTCCGCTCATCGGCTGCTCGATCCACAAGTGTGCCGTAGCCATTGAAGCACTATGCGTCACTGTGGTGTCTTCCTTCAGCTTTTCCAGCGCCGAGATCAAACCCGGCGGATACCGAGTCAGCTGACACGCCGTGACATCGGCAAGCGTTTCGCGGCGCCGCGAAACCGCCGCCTGCATGGCTTTGGCAATGATCGGCGACAGAATCAACAAAGCAAAACCGGCGTAGGCAAGTGGGTTATTGCCATTCGACCGGTCACTGGAACGTGACACACGCCCACCGTTCCACCACATCAGGCGGATCGCACCGTCGGCAAGAAGGGCGACTGCGCCAACCATCGTGACCGCGAGCGTCGAAACGAGAATGTCGTAGTTCTTGATGTGGCCGAGTTCGTGTGCGATGACTCCCTCGAGTTCGACTCGATTGAGCATTTCGAGGAGGCCACTCGTTACTGCGATCGCAGCGTGTTCAGGGTTGCGGCCAGTTGCGAAGGCATTCGGTGCCGGATCGTCGATGACATACACGCCAGGCTTCGGCAGGCCTGCAGCGATACAAAGCCCCTCGACGATGTTGTGGAGTCTCTGGTACTCGATTTCTGAGGCCGGCTCGGCTCGGCTGATCTTCAGCGCGATCTTGTCAGCTCGCCAGTACGAGTAAAAGGCAACGCTGCCGCTGAAGACCAGTGCAACGAGCGTGAAGGCAATGCCATTACCGACCAGCGCTCCAATGGCGGCGCCAACGAGCACGATGAAAAGCATGAAGCACGCAACGAGCGCTACGCTGCGGCGCTTATTCGATCGAATCAGTTCAAACATGAGGTGATGTGATGCAGTCGGCTGATCAGAACTCGATGGACGGAACTGTCCGGGCGGCCTCTTCGGCCTGGAAATACTCACGACGATCGAACTTCATTGCCTTGGCAAAGAACACGGTCGGAAACTGCTCAAGCTTGTTGTTGTAGTCGAGCACGCTGTCGTTGTAGAACTGGCGCGAGTAGGCAACACGACCTTCGGTCGCCGTCAGTTCTTCTTGCAGTTGCAGGAAGTTCTGGTTGGCCTTGAGGTCGGGGTAGGCCTCACCGAGTGCGAAGAGCTTTCCGAGCGCTCCAGTCAGCATGTTGTTGGCGCCGGCCTGGCCATCAGGAGTGTCAGGTGCGGCAATCGCTGCATTGCGGGCGTTGATCACCCCTTCGAGGGTCTCGCGCTCGTGAGCGGCGTAGCCCTTGACCGTTTCGACGAGGTTGGGGATCAAATCGAGGCGGCGCTTGAGCTGCACGTCGATCTGCGACCAGGCGTTTTCGATCTGATTGCGACGGCGGATCAGCCCGTTGTAGGCACCAATCACCAACGCAAGGACGACGACGGCGATGACGATGACGATAACGAGAACCATGAGGGCAGTCTACGACTGATCGATGCGCCGTCAGTGGGATTCCCCACCGGCCGTTCTTCGGGAGCAACCGCTATCGGACTGTCAGGCTGCGGTCAGACAATCAGCGCGCGGTAGATCCTGACGTAGTGGTCGACCAGCGTCGACATCGAGAAATCGAAGGCCCGAAGCAATCCGTTCGCTCGGAGGCGCTTGGTCAAATCGTCGTCGTCGAGCGCTCGCTTGATGGCAGCTGCTAATGCTCCTGCGTCACCGGGTTCGACCAGCAATGCGTCCTGGTCGTGGGTGGCAACATTTCGGTATCCGTCTAACCCGCTGGCGACCACGGTGGTTCCGGCTGCCATCGATTCGATCAGCACGACGCCGAACGATTCGCCACCGAGTGAGGGTGCACAGAACACATCGGCGCCACGGAGCCGGGCAATCTTGTCTTCGTCCGTGACACGGCCGAGCCAGTGGATGCGTGAGTCTCGTTGGGTCCGGGCTTGGAGCGCAGCGGTGTCGGGCCCCTCCCCCGCAATCCACAGGTCGATGTCGTCTCCAAGTTGATCGAAGGCATCGATCAGGATCCGCAGACCCTTGCGGTCTTCGTGACGCCCACAGAAGAACACACTCGGGCGGTCGTACTCGTGCGGCTCGAACGCTTGCATCTCTTCGATGTTGACACCATTGAACAAGACCTCGTATTCGCCACCGAGATGCGACTGCACCAGCGCAAGGGCGTCTTTCGACACGACAACTTTGTGGTCGATTCGCTTAATGATCCGACTCAGCGCACGGTTGAAGAGTCGGTAGCTGGTCGATGAACCCGCTGCGTGGAACGTCGCGACGATCGGCGCAGGGTGGAACAAGACTGATGTGAGCGCCGGCCCAGGCGCCAACGGTTCGTGGACGTGGATGACGTCGAAGGCTTCGTCGGTCAGTGCCCGCATCGTGCGAAATGCCGCTGGCGGATCGGGCGCAAGTGGAGCAATCGAGCCGTTGGCAGCGAGTGGCAGCGAGTTACCGAGAGGAGTGACGAAGCTCTCGGGTGGTGGCCCATCGCATGGGCCGAGCACTCGCGCCTCGTGTCCGCGGGCCCGCAATTCTCTGGCGAGCGCCAGCACTTGCATCTGCACACCGCCCGGGATAGTCAGGCTGTATGGGCACACGATCCCGATGCGCATCGGCGGCGCATCGACGGCATCGGTATCGTCGGTGCTGCTCACCGTGGAATGTCTAGCTGACGGAGGCGCACCATTCCGGAATCCGTCGAGGCTGCGCGACCAAAACGGACGTGGGTCGACACTCGCAAAGGCGTCTAGCTGGAGTGGTGCTCGTAGCCCGGGTCGCTCGGCCAGTTGGGTTGAAACAAGTGCCACTGCGACGGGGCTCGACGGATCAGGACTTCCAGTTCCTGGGCGATGACCTGAGTGATCCGCTGAACGTCATCACGAAGTCGGTTGGCCTGCCGTTCGACCGGAATCGGCGGACGGACATAGCCGAGGTGACCATCGAATCGATCCGTGAAGTAGATGCCGGTCGGCAGGATCGGCGCTCCGGTCCGTAAGGCCACGGTCGCTGCACCGCCGGGCAAGGTCGTGCGCTCGCCAAAAAACTCGACTTCGGGGCCACCGCCTTGGATGTCACGATCAGACAGCAGACAGACAACGTGGTTGTTGTTCAGCGCTCGAATGACGGCCTTGCCCGCCTCGGGCCCGACTGGGACGACGGTCATCCCGAGCTTGGACCGCAGATCGACGAACCAGTCGAACAACTCAGGTGGGTCCAGTCGCTCGACGATCACGGTGATCGGGTGCCCACGGTCGGCAATCCAACGGCCAGCCCATTCCCAACCGCCCAGATGAGGCAGCGCGATGATCGCACCTTTTCCCGCATCGAGCGCCGTGAGGAGGTGCTGGTATCCATCTTCATGAAACGATCGGGCCACCGCGCGTTTCGACATAGCCGGGAGCCGAAAGCTCTCGATCCAGTAGCGGGCATAGGAGTCAAACGATTCCTGCACGGCCCGACGCAGCCGCAGGCCGCGCAACGTGGGGTCAACGCGCTGGAGGTGCCGCTCGATCATCGCTCGGCGTTGCGGGCTTGCAAAGTTGGCACCCAAGCCGGCAGGAGTGGCCAACCCCGCTACGAGGGCCCCGGGCAGAAGGCGTGCTGCGAGTGCTCCTGCCTTGTACGAGTTGGTGGTGATGCGGTTCGCGAGTTGGTCGGCATGCCAGCGCGGATCGGCGAGATTGCCCCAACTCGGAGTGCCCGCAGCCTTCGAATCGCGACCGTCGCTCACGCGACGTTGCGCAGTGACTCAGGCGCCGCTGCTCGGGCGCTCACGGCTTGCGGCGTGGGATGCTGGTGCGGCGAAGCGCGGTTCGAGTAACTCGGCGGCTTTGGCGACGTGAACGACGCATCTCGATTCGAGCGGCCGTGACCGGTGCAACATCGGCCGCATTCCAGACCTTCCAGAATCGCTGGAGCGCCGTGATCGAAGTGAGTACCAGCATGATCCAGAGAATCGGAATAAGGAGGACGTTAAAGGCCAGACCAATGAGGATTGCAATGATCCGCTCAGCGCGCTCCATCAGGCCACCCTTCGCTGCGATTCCGAGCGACTCTGCCTTGGCCCGCTGATAGCTGATCACCGATGAAATCGACGCCACTGCGAACGGAAGCAGCACAATGCGCGGATCTTCGGTGAGCGCAAAATGCCAGCCGATACCGCCAAGCAGCAGTGAGTCGGTGACGCGGTCGACCGTCGAGTCGAAGAAGGCGCCCCGTTGGCTGGAAGTTCCGGAGGCCTTGGCAAGTGCCCCGTCGAGGAGGTCGGGCAGCGCTGCCAGAATGACGAGAGCAAGTCCCATCCAGAGACGACCGAAACCAATGGCAACTGCCGCTGCAATGCCGACGAGGAGACCCATGATGGTCAAGTGGTCGGGGGTCAGGCGGGTCTTGCGCAGCAGGGCGCCGATCGGCTGAACCGCCTTGTCGACCGGCTTTCTGAAAGTGCCGTCAAACATGTTGCTATGACCTTACTCGGTCTCGTCGTTCTCCTCGATGAGGTGCTCCAGGATTTGTCCGTCGACTGCATCGACCAGAACCAAGCCTCGTTGTACGGGAGGTTCTTCAGCTGAGTAGCAGAGCACACGCCATGTCGGGCGACTCCGAAAGCCGCGCCAGACCTGCTGCGCCGAGGCATGTCCGACGGCAAAACCGACTGCACCCTGGGCGGCAACAAGTGCTTGCTTTTCGTCCACAGTCATCCGCCAGCCACTCGTGATCGAGAAGATTCCGACAGCGCCGAGCACTGCAGCTCCGACAAGCCAGCCCGTGTTCACCACGGCGGCATCGGTGGCAACGAAGTAGACGAGCGCAGCAATTGCTGCAAGGCCAAGGTATATCGCTCCGGGCCAGCGCCGACGGCTGTTGTCGGGAAAGAGATAGGCGCCGACGAACCCAGCCGGGTTCAAGTCGTCAGGCAGCACGTCGATCTGGTCGTCGGTCATCACCGAACAGCCTACGAGCGCTACACCGAGGTCGGGCCACCTGTGACGACTGGGACCCGGTATCTCTGGACCCGGTATCTCAGGCGGTCTGCGCGTTCCAGGCTGTACGGATGCGACTGGCAGTGACGACGAGAGCTTCAGGCAGCGTTTGGGCGTTGGCGATCGTCGACATGAAGTTCGAGTCGCCAGTCCAGCGCGGAACGACATGCATGTGGAGATGCGTGGGGATCGAGCCGCCAGCCGGACGGCCCAGATTGAGCCCGATGTTCATGCCGTGAGGTTTGTACTCCGCACGCACCACCGCAGCGGCCTGCGTCGTGACGGCCCAGAGCTCAGCGCTCTCCTGGGCCGTCAGCAGCTCGATTTCCGCCACCTCGCGGTACGGCAGAACGAGCACGTGACCGGACGTGTACGGATGGATGTTGACGATGGAAAAGACGTGCTCGGCACGATGCACGATGTGCGTCTCTTCGTCGGGTAAGCCCGACTCAAGCAACTGAGTGAACACGCTCGAGTCGTTTGCTCCAAGACCCGGGGCCTGAGTGGCTCCAGCCCCGACCACGTAGCTCGAACGCCACCCCGACCAGATCCGTTCGAGCATCAGGCTTGGAGCGCCGCCGTTTGAGCGTCGGCGACTTCTGCTTGGAAGCGTGCAACGAAACCATCGAGTGGCACATCACGCTCGACGTCAGGTGCGCCTTCAGCCTGCATGTCGGTGCGAACGTTGACGCCGACGGTGCGCGCTGCGACGTCGTCGTCGCCCACGACAAGCACGTATGGGATCTTGTCGATTTTGCCATTACGGATCCGTTTCCCAAGGCCATCGTCAGCAACGGCCATGTCGACACGTGCGCCTGCAGCCTTGAGCGCCGCAACCACTTCTGCGGCGTACTTCTCGTGCGGTGACGACACAGGCAGTACCCGAACCTGCACAGGCGCCAGCCATGTCGGGAAGTTGCCGGCGTAGTGCTCAATGAGCACGCCGAAGAATCGTTCGATCGAACCCATCAGCGCGCGATGCAACATGATTGGCCGATGCCGGTTGTTGTCGGCGCCGATGTATTCGAGGTCGAACCTCTCGGGAAGCTGGAAGTCGGCCTGGATGGTCGACAGCTGCCAAGAGCGGCCAATCGCATCCCGCACGTCGATGTCGATCTTGGGGCCGTAGAACGCTGCATCGCCCTCTTTGACCGCGTACTCGAGACCGTGGGAGTCGAGCGCCTCACGAAGCGCCGTCGTTGCGGTCTCCCAGATCTCGTCGGTACCGACCGACTTGTCAGGGTCACGCGTCGACAGGTTGAACGTAAAGTCTTCAAAACCAAACGCACGGAGGACAGACAGCACAAAGTCGAGGAGGCCAGCGACTTCGCCTGCGAGCTGTTCCTCTGTGCAGTAGATGTGGCTGTCGTCCTGGGTGAAGCCACGGATCCGCATGAGGCCGTGCAGCGTGCCGGCGCGTTCGTAGCGGTACACGGTGCCCAGCTCGAAGAGGCGAAGCGGGAGCTCGCGGTAGCTGCGCTGACGGCTGTCAAAGATCAAACAGTGCATCGGGCAGTTCATCGGCTTCGGGTAATACGTGCCGTTGTCCATCTCCATCGGCGGGTACATGCCGTCGGCGTAGAAGTCGAGATGGCCAGACGTCTCGAAGAGGTTCGCATTTGCGAGGTGCGGCGAGTAGACGAAGTCGTAACCGCCACTCTCGTGACGCTGACGGCTGTAATCCTCCATCAGCTTGCGGATAATGGCACCCTTGGGATGCCACACGGCAAGGCCGCCACCGAGCTTGCTCGGGAAGCTGAGCAGGTCTTGTTCGACAGCGATTTTGCGGTGATCGCGCTTGAGCGCCTCTTCGAGCTGGTGGAGGTGTTCGGCCAGCGCCTGTTTCGACTCCCAGGCCGTGCCGTAGACGCGCTGGAGCTGCGGGCCCTTCTCGTTGCCACGCCAGTACGAGCCCGAGACCCGCTGCAGCTTGAAGAAGAGAAGCTTGCCAGTGCTGGGCACGTGCGGCCCGACGCACATATCGACGAACTCGTCGGTGTTGCGGTATGCGCTGATGACGCCTTTACCACCGACTTCGCCAGCGTCTTCTGAGTCGGCTGCGCCGCCCGCTTGCTGGATCGACTCGACGCGCTCGATGATCTCGACCTTGTAAGGCTGGTCGGCAAACAGTTCCTTCGCCTCAGCCATCGTGTGTTCGGACCGCGTGAATGGCTGATTCTGCTTGACAATCTCCTTCATCTGCTCCTCGATGATCGCGAGATCGTCGTCGTTGAAGGTCTTGCCGTCGGGCAGATCGAAGTCGTAATAGAAACCGTTCTCGATAGCTGGACCAATCGTGAACTTCGCGCCCGGATAGAGCTGCGTCACCGCCTGCGCAAGGACGTGCGCCGTCGAGTGGCGCAAGACGTGGCGGCCCTCGTCGGTGTTGTTCGTGATGATCGACACCACATCGCCCTCGGTCAGCGCGGTGGTCAGGTCGGTCTCGTGCCCGGCAATCGTTGCGGCCACAGCGGCCTTGCGGAGGCCTGAACCAATCGACGCAGCGAGGTCGAGGGCCGTTGAGCCTTCGGGCAATTCGCGCGTCGTTCCGTCGGGAAGCGAGATCGTGATGTTCGACATGAACCACCCAGGATAGAAGCGATGGCCCGTTGTCCGGCGAACGGTTTCGGATTGACCGCTGCTCAGGAACCTCTACTCAGCTGTTTGCGGTCAGCGCGATTCTTGCTTCGTTGGCCTGCTGCTGCTTGAACCGGTTGGCCGCGTCGGTGACATGGCCCACTCGGGCCGCAACAATCGGCTCCGATTCAGCGGTCTGGCCGTGGTACTGGTTGACGTAGATCTGACCGGACAGCTCGCGGACCTCGAACATGACCTCATCGATCATCGATCGCCATGCCATGTGCTCTGCGCCGCGGTTCATGTACCGCTCAGGTTTGATCGGGCGACCAATCTTGATTTCTGCAGTCCTGCGCAGCTTGGGGATCTTGGCATCGGGTGGCTGGATTTCGTCGGTTCCTATGATGCCAACCGGATAGATCGGGCAGCCGACCTTCATGGCCAAGCGCGCTGCACCGGTGCGGCCCTTGCCGAGGGTGCCGTCGCGGCTCCGGGTGCCTTCGGGATAGATCCCGAACAACTCGCCGCGGTTGAGTACTTCTTCAGCAGCGTCGAGCGCGGAGTTGCTCGCAGATCCGCCAGAACGGTCGATCGGGATCATGCCCATTGCCGGGAACAAAAATTTCGTCTTCCAAGAGTCCATGTACTCGGCCTTGCCCACAAACGAAATGTTGCGTGGCATGGTGAAGGCCAAGAACGCCGAATCGAGGAACGAGACGTGGTTCGGGCACAGGATTGCGGGCCCATTCGTTGGGAGGCGTTCGTAGCCACTGAGCTTGATATCCCAGAGCTTCGACACCACGGGAGCGCCGATTTTGCGCACCCGGCGTTGCAGGGTGCCCGCTCCTGGGCCATCGCTCATGAAGGAGAACAATAGAGCACGGAGGCTACGCAGGGAAGACGACCGGATGAACTTGCCGTGAATCGAAGCTCACGCCAATCACTTGAAGTTGACGCCAAGCAGTTCTGCCGCTTCACGAACACCGAGGCCCGCAGCAGCAGCATCATCGATTGCGGCAAGCGCACCCGGCGTGTCGAGGTCATCATCAAGGCGCTCGCGCACCTGATCGAGCAGTTCGAGGTTGGACGCGTCGTTTGCGAGCCACGATTCGAGTCGAACCTTATTGCGCGGCATCAATTCGTCGTCCCATTCCCATTCGACCCGGTAATTGTGCTCGATGATCGCGAGGCGAATCGAGCGCGGGTCGTACTCCTCGCGCAAGGCATCGACGAACACGAGGTTGCCGAGGCTCTTCGACATTTTGTGGCCGTCCATCGAGATGAGTGCCGTATGCATCCAGTGCTTGACGAACTGCTCGCCGGTCGCCGCTTCGGACTGCGCCTTTTCGCACTCGTGGTGCGGGAAGATCAGGTCGGCGCCACCACCGTGGAGATCAATCGTCGTACCGAGCTCGCGTAAGGCGAGCGCGGAGCACTCAATGTGCCAGCCCGGACGGCCTGCGCCCCACATCGTGTCCCACGCCGGCTCATCAGATGCCGAGGGGTGCCACAGAACAAAGTCGAGCGGCGATTTCTTGTTCGGGTCCTCGACATTACCGCCGCGCTCTTTGGCGTAGGCAATCATCTGCTCTTCGGAATAGCCGCTCATCGAACCGAAGGAGTCGACTTTCGATACGTCGAAGTAGACCGAGCCACCGGCCTCGTAGGCAAAGCCTCGGTCGAGGACCATGCCAATAAAGCCGCGAATGTCGGGGATGGCCGACGACGCACGCGGGCTCGACGCGACTGGCAGCGCATTGAGTGCTTCCATGTCGCGCTCGAAGCGAGCTTCTTCGGATGCTGCAAGGTCGAGGTAGTGCACGCCAAGTTCACGAGCTTTGGCGAACAACGGATCGTCGACGTCGGTGACATTGCGGACGCACCTGACGGTGTGGCCCAGGTCGATCAGCCGGCGTTGCAGCATGTCGTATGCAATGAATGTGGCGGCGTGGCCGAGGTGCGTTGCGTCGTAGGGCGTGATGCCGCACGTGTACATCAGGACGTTCTCGCCGGGCTCGAAGGGGACGATTTCGCGGCGCGCTGTGTCGAAAAGTTGCATCGTCATCACCCAACGCTCGCAGTGCCCTGATTCATTCCCATCGATATCACGAAGTTAGGGTGCCACATCGTTGCCGAACTCCAGGAGGTGTCGGGCGCGAGTCACAGCTCCCGCCACCGCCTGCTGCGTGCCTGTGAGCGATACCGGCAACAAACAACGCCCCGTTTTGTGTGAGCGATACAGGCAACCGACCCCACTATCGCTCACCCAAAAGACGCGGCCCAAGTTTGTGCGAGCGATACCGGCGACCGACGCTGTCATCGCTCACACAAAAAGAGGGCGCTCCAGCGACTACGTTTCGGCGCATGGGTCTGCTCGACGGAAAAAACATCGTGATCACCGGAGTCCTCACCGATGCGTCGCTCGCATTCGGCGTGGCCAAGATTGCGCAGGAACAGGGTGCGAACATTGTTCTCACGGGCGCGGGGCGAGCGCTGCGCTTGACGCAACGCACCGCCCGCAAGCTCGGTACGAACCCGGACGGTACCGAAATCGAAGTGTTCGAACTCGATGTCACCGTGCCCGAGCACGGTGTCGCTGTACGTGAAGCGCTGGCAACAAAGTGGGGGCGCGTCGATGGTGTGCTGCACGCTGTTGGTTTTGCACCTGCGTCGTGCCTCGGTGACAACTTTATGGACGCCCCGTGGGACGACGTCGCCGTCGCCATGCACGTGTCGACCTACTCGCTCAAAACGCTTGCCGACGCCTTCGTACCGCTGATGCAACCGGGCGGTTCAATTGTCGGCCTCGACTTCGACAACTCGGTCACCTGGCCCGCCTACAACTGGATGGGCGTTGCTAAGTCGGCGCTCCAAAGCCTGTCGCGCTACCTGGCCAAAGAACTCGGGCCTCAGGGCATTCGTTGCAACCTCGTTGCCGCCGGCCCGATCCGCACGATGGCCGCGAAGTCGATCCCCGGCTTTGCCAAGTTTGAAGACGTCTGGGACGACCGCGCGCCCCTGGGCTGGGATGTCAACGACTCCGAGCCCGTCGCCCGCACTGTGTGCGCCATGCTCTCTGATTGGTTCCCGAAGACAACAGGCGAGATCGTCCACTGCGACGGCGGCTTCCACTCCACTGGCGTGTGAACGGTTCAGCCCTTGAGATCAGTCACCTCATCGATCATCGGGCGATTATCCAGCCAACGATGCTCATCGCCGTAACCCTCGCCAGGTGCATCCGACACCGTGATCGCCGGTTCCTGCGGCGTTACCCTCCCGACGATGAACAGGCTTGCCGACGAGACGTCTCCCTACCTGCGCCAGCACCGCGATAACCCAGTCGACTGGTTCCCGTGGGGCGCCGAAGCCTTTGCCGAGGCAAAGGCCCGCAACGTCGCCGTGCTGCTGTCGGTCGGATACTCGTCGTGCCACTGGTGCCATGTGATGGCCCACGAATGCTTCGAAGACGCCGAAGTCGCAGCGCAGATGAACCAGATGTTCGTCAACGTCAAGGTCGACCGCGAAGAACGCCCGGACGTCGATCAGCTCTATATGGATGCCGTGCAGGCAATGACCGGGCGCGGCGGCTGGCCAATGACCGTGTTCATGACGCCCGATGGCGAACCCTTTTATGGCGGCACGTACTTCGCGAAGGAACAGTTCCTCCAACTGCTGGCCTCAATCACCGAGGTGTACACCGAGCGGCCAGACGACGTTCGCAAGAACATCGGCCAGTTGATGGCTGCGGTCAATCGCACCGCCGAGCTCTCAGCCGGTACTGAAATCCCTAGCGTCGAACAACTCAACAACGCAGTGCAGGGGCTCGGCAGGGCATTCGACCCCGAATGGGGCGGATTCGGCCAAGCCCCGAAATTTCCGTCGACGTTCAACCTTGAACTCATGCTCCGCGCATACATGTCCAACGGTGCCGACGCAGCCAAAGACATCATCGTCACCACCCTTGACGCCATGTGCTCGGGCGGTATGTACGACCACATCGGTGGCGGTTTCGCCCGCTATTCAACCGACCGCGAATGGCTGACGCCGCACTTCGAAAAGATGCTGCCCGATCAGGCGCTGCTCGTGCGGACCTACCTCCACGCCTTCGTCGTGCTCGGCCAACCGCAGTGGCGTCAGGTCCTCGTCGAAACCATCGGCTACGTGCTCACCACAATGCAGCATCCCGACGGTGGCTGGTACTCGGCCGAAGACGCCGACTCCCCCGATGCCGACGGCAACGGCGTCGAAGGTCTGTTCCACACGTGGACTCCCGATGAGGCCCGAGCTGCGATGCACGACGTGAAGAAGGAGATCGTCGAGGCCACCATTGACTGGTACGACATCACCAACGAGGGCAACTACGAGATCGTCGATCACGGCGCCAAGGCACCTAACACTGACAAGACTGCAAAGACTGGCAAGACTGCAAAGAAAAAGAAGGGCGACGCGCCCGTTCGTCGCTCGATTCCCAACCGGTTGCAGGCCCGCGGCGTGCTCCAGCGACCCCGCGAGCTCGAATACGGCACATTCCGTTTGGCCCAAGCCCGCAACGCGCGCACGCGACCCGGACTCGACGACAAGATCATCACCGAATGGAATGCCATGTTCCTCGCGACCCTTGCCGAGGCCGCATCAGTCTTCAACAACCCAACCTGGCTCGAGGCTGCAAAGAAGAACGGCGAGTTCCTGCTCCGCGAGCTCCGCCGACCCGACGGCCGCTGGAACCGAACCTGGCATGCCGACGGGGCACCGCAGGCTCGCCACGATGCGCTGGCCGCCGACCACGCCCATCTCGTCGACGCGTTCACCCGACTCACCGAAGCCACCGGCGAGGCACGCTGGATTGACGCAGCCATCGAAACTGCCGACACGATGCTCGACTGGTTCTGGGACCCGGTCGAAGGTGGAGTGTTCACCACCGCCGAAGATGCAGAAGCACTGATTGCTCGCCAGAAAGATCTGACCGACACCGCTCTGCCGTCGGCGAACTCGACCGCAGCCTTGGCGCTGTACCGCCTCGCTGGCCTCACGGGCGAAATGCGCTACGCCAACCAGGCCGATCGCATCCTGCAACTGCTCGGCACCCAGGTCGATCAGGGAATCGGCATGTTCTCGAACGCACTCATCGCTGCTGACCTGCGCCGTCGCGGCACGACCGAGGTCGTCATTGTCGGCGATCGGCCCGACCTCCTCCGCATGGCCCAGTCGGTCTGGCGACCCGACACGGTACTGGCCTGGGGTGAGCCATACGACTCCCCACTGTGGGAGGGCCGCGAAGACGGCTACGTCTACGTCTGTCGAGATCACGCCTGCCAGGCACCACAAGACACCGTCGAAG
>CALAHA010000018.1 GCA_937891565.1 uncultured Ilumatobacter sp.
CGTTGGCGGTGTCAACAACGGCTGGAAGGTCGCGAACTCGACACTCGGCTTCGAACGCGGCCAGTCGGCCACCACTGGGTTCCGGCGTTTTGCCGAGGAGTTCCGGATGCTCAAAGAGCAGGCCATTGCCAACGGTGCAATCAACGATCCGCACATCCGTCAGCGTCTGATGAAGTACTACAGCAAGATCGAGATCCTGCGTTTCAACGGCTTACGGAACCTCACTGCGACGCTGAACAAAGGCCGCGGTTCCGGGGTGGTCGATATGGGCACGATTGCGCTCGGAGCCACGAATAAAATGTTCTGGACTGAAATGCATCAGAACGCCATGGAACTCGCGTTGGACATCTACGGCACCGATTCGCTGCTCATCGACGCTGGTCCGGAGGGTGGCGGCTGGCCAGGCGCGTCGCGCGATAAGCGCCGCTCTGGCTACCCAGTGAGCCCGATGATGTCGTCGTTCTTCTTCTCGCGGTCCGAGACCATCTGGGGCGGCACGAGCCAGATCCAGCGCAACATTGTTGGAGAGCGCGTTCTCGGTCTTCCTAAAGAACCAAACCCTCCGACTGGCCAATCCTCGATGTGATTTCGGCGGTTTGTTCGTCGATCTTCAGTAGCTACCGGTTCGACCCAACTGCCACGGTGGTGACGACGCCACTGGTGGTTGTCCTCGCACTGCGCGCTGGCGTGTGTCAGGACTTCGCACACGTGGTGATTGGCCCGGCCTCGACGCAGACACTGAGCGTGTCGGTCGATGTGGCCCGTTTCTCCTAGCTTTGGGCGCATGACAGTGCGAATTGGAGTTATCGGTGCAGGCGGCATGGGCCGCGAGCACATCACGAATCTTGCTGCGATTGAGGGCGTCGAGGTCGTGGTCGTTGCCGATGTCGCATCAACGGCAGCCATCGATGCTGCTGGCCTGTGCAACGCTGAGGCATCGATCGACGCCTTCGCGGTCGCACGAGATCCGAGCCTTGACGCCATCGTCATTGCGTCTCCGGACGACACCCATGCTGATCTCACGATCGCAGCAGTCGAGCGTGGCGCCTTCGTCCTCTGTGAGAAGCCGCTGGCGAGCAACGTCGCCGACGCTGAACGGGTCGTTGCTGCAGAGGCCGCTGCCGGGCGTCCGTTGGTTCAGTTGGGTTTCATGCGGCAATACGACCCAGCGCACCTGCAGGTTCTCAGCGCTATCAGCGAACTCGGTCCGATCCGCCATGTTCGTAGTGCGCACCGCAACACCAACCATCAGTGGGAACGCCCGCTCGAACTGGTCTTTTCGCAATCGTTGATCCACGACGTACATACCGCCCGATGGCTGATGGGCACCGAGTTCTCGTCCGTCACGACGCAGGTGGTCAGTGGACCACGGCCAGTCGAGCACGTCATCGTGCTCGGGGCGATGGCTGACGGGTCGACGGTCACGATCGAATTCGTCGAAGCCACGTACGGCTACGACATCGACGTCGAGGTGACTTGCGAACACGGCATGGTCACGGCCCCACAACCTGCTCAGCCAGTTGTCCGCTTTGAGGGCGCCGGGCATCAGCACATCGGTGACGATTGGTTCGGTCGATTCAGCGAGGCATACCGGGCTGAGGTGGCGGATTGGATCGCAGGGGTGCGGGCTGAAGAAGTGCGTGGCCCGACATCAATCGACGGCTTAGCGGCGCAGCGGGTCGTCGACGCAGCCATTCGGTCCGCAGCGTCTGGCCAACGCGAAAAGGTCTGACCGCCGCCCCCAGGGCAGGTTTGTGACTTTCGGCCAGACCAGATCTGAGTCGGTTCAGAGCTGATCCGATTCGACATGATGGTCGAGTGCCAACGTCTGCAGACTCCGCCGCCGTGGATCAGCATCTTGACGTTGCCCCGGAACGACTGATCACCAAACCATTCGTCACTGTCACGTTGAGCGCCTTTGCGTTCTTCATGTACATCGGAACGCTGGTCCCACTCGTTCCGCTGTTCATCGAGGGGCCGCTTAAAGGTGGCGAACTCGCCCTCGGGCTGAACGCCGCGGTCTTCGCGATTGCCGCCGTGTTCGCTCGCCCGCTGCTCGGCCGCTTAGCAGATCGCTATGGGCGTCGCTCGATCATCATCGGTGGCGCGCTGACGGCCGCGACTGGCGGCATGCTGATGAGTCAGGTCGATTCGCTCGGCCTCTTGATGGCGCTCCGGGTACTCACCGGCGTGGGCGAGGCGGCGGTTTTCGTCGGCTCCGCAACGTTGATTGCCGACCTGTCGCCGCGGGCACGTCGCGCCGAGGGCGCGAGCTACTTCTCGGTAGCGGTGTTCTCAGGCATCGGCGTCGGGCCGGTGTTCAGTGAATGGCTGCTCGACGACGTCAACTTCGAGCGCACCTTTATCGCGGCCGGTGGCTTCGCCATATTGGCTGCCGTGATCGCGATCTTCGCGCCGGCGCGCGTCGAGTCGCCTGAAGATTCCGTGTCGACCGTTGACTCGGGCGAACACGCTGCACCACCCGTCCGAGGCCTTGCCGACAGTGGCATCTTCAAAATCATTCATCCTGCCGCGGTCCTGCCCGGCGCAGTGTTGGCGTGTGGGGTCGGTGGCCTGACGACCTTCTTCCTCTTTATTCCTGAGTACTCCCGTGACAACGGCTTTGCCAACTCTGGCGTCTTGTTCCTGACCTATGCACTCGTCTCGCTCGTCATTCGAATCTTTGGCGCAAAGCTGCCGGAACGTCTGGGCCCGCGACGTTCCGTGACGATCGCGCTGGCCGCCATGGCTGGTGGTCTTGCGGTCTTCGCGGGTGCGCCGAACGTCATCGGCCTGTGGATCGGGGCGTTCCTGATCGGACTCGGTGCTGCATTCAATTACCCGTCACTCATGGCGCTCACGGTGAACAACGCCAGTGATGCGGATCGAGCGTCTGCGATCAGTTCGTTCACGATGTTCTTCGAAATCGGCTCGGCCGGCAGTGGCCTGCTCATTGGCGGGTTCGCCCAGATCGTCGGCAAGCAGATCGGCTTTCTCGGTGGCGTCGTTTCCTGCCTGATCGGCCTGTGGCTGTTGCGCACCAAGCTCGCGCCCGCTGGCTCAAACGATGGCCCCAATGCCGGTGAGCGGAAATCAGACGTCCACCTGGCTGGCTGATTTCCGCTGGTGTTTGTCGGCAGTGACCGGCATTATGGAAGCGTGGCACCGCTCGATCACGACCATTGCTACAGCATTGTCCAGAACGCCGACCGGCGCTTCGACGGGTGGTTCGTGACTGCGGTTCGCACGACAGGGATCTATTGCCGCCCGAGTTGCCCGGCGATTACGCCGAAGCAAACGAACGTCGAGTTCCATCACACGGCGGCCGCTGCACAGCAACGCGGCTTCCGAGCGTGCAAGCGGTGCCGCCCCGACGCTTCGCCCGGCTCGCCGGAGTGGAATCTCCGTCAGGATCTGACGAGTCGGGCAATGCGTTTGATTGCGGATGGCGCTGTCGAGCGCGACGGCGTGCCGGGTCTGGCCAAGCAACTCGGCTACAGCGAGCGTCATCTCAATCGAATCATGACGAATGAGCTTGGCGCGGGCCCGCTTGCCATTGCCCGGGCCCATCGGGCGCACACGGCGCGACTCCTCATTGAGACCACTGCAATGACCTTCACCGATATCGCCTTCGCGGCGGGCTTTGGCAGCATTCGGCAGTTCAACGACACCGTCCGCGAGGTCTTTGCCTCCTCACCAACCGAGCTGCGTGTCAAGCACAGCAGCGTCGGTCAGGCTTCGACGGCGGGCGAGGTCACCCTTCGGCTACCGACTCGTCAGCCGTTCGCTGGCAACGAGCTACTTGCCTTCCTCGGGGCGCATGCCATTGCCGGTGTCGAGTCCTGGGACGGATCGACGTTCGCTCAGGTTTTGTCGTTGCCGCACGGACCGGGTGTCGTCGGGCTGCGGGCAGGCGACGATCACGTCGAGGCTCGGGTGCGTCTTGTCGAGTGGGCCGATCTCGCCACGGCTGTCCAACGGATTCGCCGACTGCTCGACCTCGATGCTGATCCGCAAGCGGTCGATACAGCGCTCGCCTCTGATCCGCGCCTGGCTCCGCTCGTTACCAGAGTCCCAGGTCGGCGTGCCTCGGCGAGCGCTGATCCGGTACAGACCGCGCTTCGTGCGGTGGTCGGCCAGCAAGTGTCGCTTGCGGGAGCACGTACCGTGACCGGACGCCTGGCTGTGGCCCTGGGTGACCCGCTCGACCCGGCACTGGCGGTCGGCAACCAGCTGACCCATGCTTTCCCGACCGTCGAATGTCTTGCCGAAGCGCCTGATGAACTGTTTGCAATGCCGACTGCTCGCCGAGACACGGTGCGCCGTCTTGCAGCAGCTGTTGCCGAGGGCAGCGTTGTGCTCGATGCGGGCTCCGACCCGCACGTGGCCCGGGATCAGCTTCTCGCACTCAAGGGCATTGGCCCGTGGACCGCTGACTACGTGATGATGCGGGGCCTCGGACATCCCGACGTCTTCCTTGGCACCGATCTCGTTGCAGTCAACGCTCTGACGGCGCTCGGCCTCACTGTCGACGACGCAGCAGAATGGGCGCCGTGGCGCTCCTATGCACTCCATCATCTCTGGGCGAGCCTCGGCACGCTCTCCGCCGCCGCAGCTGCCGCTGCACGACCCCGCAAAGGCAACGTATGACTGACAAAGACACCGTATGACTGACAAAGACACCAGCACCAGCTTGTCTTCGACGGTGATGGACAGCCCGATGGGTCCGCTCACAATTGTTGCCAACGATGCGGGGCTCAGGGCGGTGCTGTGGCCAGGGGATGATCCGGCGCGGGTGCCACTCGGGGAGACGGCCAAGACGACCAATCATCCGGTCCTCGTTGCCGCTGTTGACCAACTCAGCGAGTACTTCGCCGGTGATCGCCAAAGCTTCGACCTTCTCCTCGACCCGATCGGAACTGACTTTCAGCAGTCGGCATGGATGGCGCTGCGAGCCATCCCCTACGGAACGACTGTCAGCTATGGAGAGCAGGCCGCGGCAATGGGCGACAAGCGCAAGGCGCGTGCTGTCGGGGCCGCAAACGGTCGGAACCCGATCTCGATCATCGTGCCTTGCCATCGAGTGGTCGGTTCGAATGGCTCGCTCACCGGGTTCGCCGGCGGCCTCGAGAGCAAGCAGTGGCTCCTCGACCACGAGTCCAAGACAGCTCAGCTTTCCGAAATCGAGACCGTTTCAACGCAGTAGTGATGTGTTTTGATCCCGATTTGAGGCAACGGTCTGGCGCAGTCCGAAATGGAGACCGTCTTGCTGGCTGGGAGCGTCGTGTTGGTCTCAGTTTCTGATGGCGGGAGCCGGGTGATGGTGTGGCAACGTAACTCGATGAAGTACGTGCCATTTGGAAACACCGGTCTGTCTGTCTCTGCGATAACGCTCGGCTGTATGAGTTACGGCGAGTCGGGCAAAGGCACGCACGCTTGGAGCATGGACGAGACGTCAAGCCGACCGTTCATCGAGCAGGCCCTCGAGGCTGGGATCAACTGTTTCGACACCGCCAACGTCTATTCACTGGGATCCAGCGAAGAGATAGTCGGCCGCGCGCTTGGCGACATGACGAACCGCGAAGACGTCATCATCGCAACGAAGGTGCGCGGCAGGATGCGCGAAGGTCGCTTCGGCGAGGGTCTCTCTCGCAAGGCGATCATGCATGAGGTCGACCAGAGCCTGAAGCGACTGGGTACCGACTACATCGATCTGTATCAAATCCATCGCTGGGACCATCACACACCGATTGAAGAGACGATGGAGGCGCTGCACGACCTGATCCGCTCGGGCAAGGTGCACCACATCGGTGCATCGTCAATGTACGCCTGGCAGTTCAGCAAGGCGCAGTACACCGCCGATGCCAACGGCTGGACGCGGTTCGTCAGCATGCAGCCGCACTACAACCTGATCAACCGCGAGGAAGAGCGCGAGATGCTTCCGCTCTGTCGCGACATGAACGTCGCGGTGATCCCCTGGAGTCCAATGGCTCGCGGCAAGCTGACCCGCGAGTGGGGGGCAACGACCAACCGCACCGAAAGCGATGACTTCGGTCGCTACCTCTACAGCATGGCGGAATCGGACCAAGCGGTGGCCGGCGCCGTTGGGGTTGTTGCCGAAGCGCGAGGCGTGTCGCGTGCACAGATCGCACTTGCGTGGGTGATGCGCAACAAGGCAGTGACGTCACCGATCATCGGTGCAACCAAGCCGCATCACATCGACGATGCCGTGGCAGCCGTCGAGTTGGAACTCACTGACGATGAAGCGCAGTCACTCGAAGAGCACTATCTCCCTCACCCCATCGTCGGCTTCTCTTGAGTCGGTCCAGATCGTTCGATCCCGGCGGCAGCCCTCACCGCTCATTGAGCAAGCTCAACTCGGGTTCATGCTTTCTTGGCGTCGAACGATCT
>CALAHA010000019.1 GCA_937891565.1 uncultured Ilumatobacter sp.
CGACCTCGGTCACCGCTCCGGTCGGTTCGATCAACGCGGTCTGCCAGTCGAACTGATCGCCGCGTGAATACCAGCACAGCCCGCGTGCAGGCCGTCCGTCGGCACGCAGCCGCGCCAACCCGGCACTGAACTCGTCGAGCCACCTGACCTGCTGATCGAGCGGCAACGTGAGGTTCGAGGTCTCCGCGATCCAGAAGGGCTGGTTGTACCGGTCGTGCCACCGCTCGATCTCGGCAACCGAAAAGTCGATCAACTCGCGTACCGACCAGTCGGGGCGATCGCCGCCGACAGCCGTCACCGAAATGGGGTAGATGTCGAGCCCGGCGACAAGCTGGTCGTGTTGGGCCAGTGAGCGGATCCGTGCGAGTTGCGCCGCGTCGACCGTGTCGAAATAGTTGGGGACACCCGGTTCGTGGCCGAAGTGAAGATCCCACACCAACCAACCAAGCGTGCGAATCCGTTCGACGTCCCCAGCAGCCTCGGCCGAGTCGGTGACAGCGACCGGGATGTCGAAGCCCTCCGAGCCAACCCACCAGCCATCACGATCGGCGTGCACCAGGGCCATTGCCTCAAGGTTTGCCTGGACGATGTTGGCCAGTGCCTGAGCGTGCCCCTCTGGGGTCGCGATCATGTCGTTCCACACGCCGAATCGGGCCGACAGCCGCGCGGTGATACCTGGCTCGTTGACCGGAGTAAACCAGCGGGGCCCGGGATACCGCTCCAGGAATGCCGAGACATAGCGAACGAAGCCGTCGACCCATGCGCCGTCGATGAAGCCGGGGAAGTGGTCGGGCAAACCGAAGTGCAGAAACTCAACGACGGGTTCCAGCCCGGCCGCATCGCACGCGTCGAGCGCACGATCCCATAGCGTCCAGTCGTACACGCCCGGCGCGGGTTCGGCGAGCCGCCACGGCGTGCCGTACCGAACGACCGCAGCACCTAAGTCCGCGATTGTCGCGAGGTCGGCCTCCATATTTTCGTAGTGGCCCGATGCAGCGAACTGGTCTTGGCGATACCGCTCGCCAAGGCGCATCACGAACGGGTCGGAACCCTCCTCGCCGATCGACCAGACGAAGTCAGGAAACCCACTCGAATCGATCATGTGGACAGAGTAGGCCGAGGCGTCAGGCAGGAACGTTGGCGCCGAAGAAGCCGCGCAGAGCGTTGGCCATGATTTCGCGCGTCGCGATTGGCGTGATGAGAACGTCGACCGCACCAGTGGAGGTGTGCGTGTGCCCCTCGGCCTGCAGATGCTCAACCGGGACGCCGGCCGCCGCCAACGCCTCGGCGTACGCATCGCCCTCGTCGCGCAGCGGATCGAATTCACAGGTGACGATCATGGTGGGCGGGAGGTCGGCGAGCGACTCGGCACGAAGCGGTGAAGCCTTCGGATCGCTGCGTTGCTCGGGGTCGCAATAGTGATCCCAGAACCACGTCATCAACGACGTCGTCAGTACGTACCCCTCGCCGTTCTCGATGTACGACGGCCTCGTGAGATCGCAGTCGGCCGCCGGGTTCAACAGCAGCTGACCGACGATTGCCGGCCCACCCGCATCGCGCGCCTGCTGGCACGCAACAGCAGCAACGTTGCCGCCGGCGCTCCAACCTGCAACAACGAGCTGGTCAGCGAGCAGACCCAACTCGTCGGCGTGCGCAGCGACCCACTGCACGGCAGCAAACCCGTCGTCGGCCGCAGCGGGGAATCGCGCTCCGGGGGCATGGCGATAGTTGACCGACAGGATCGCCGCGCCGGAACGCACGCACAGGTCGCGGCACAATGGATCGTCCGAGGTATGGCTGCCGAGCACCCAGCCACCGCCGTGGAAATACACGACCACCGGATGTGGCCCATCGGAATTCGGCCGATACAGCCGGTACTCCAAATCTCCGTCAGCGCCCTGCAGTACACCGTCGACGATTTCGCCGACATCGGGCCCCGGCGGCTGCAGACCCGCCGCCATGTCCACGAACGCCCGCGCCTCATCGACCGAAAGCGACTCAAGTGGCGGCAGGCCCATTTCGGCCATAGCTGCCAACATCGCAGCGACGTCGGGCTGTACCGGGCGAATGGCGCCGTCGTTGGTTGTCGAGCCCGCAGGGCCAGCGAGCGTGAAGCCGAAGTAGTCGCGCTCGACGACCTCGTCGCACACTTCGCGGTACGCGCCAACGCCGCCGGGATAAGGCAGGAACACCGAAGGCTTGCCGGGCACATTCGCGCCCATGTACCAACTGTTTGCCGTGGGTAACAGGGTCATGTTTGCGATGTCGTTTGAGTGCTTCACCCACTTGGTTTGGGCGAGCGTCGTTGGTTCGATCGTGTCCAACTGATTGGTCCGCATGTGGTCGACGAGGTCCGAGATCCAGTCGACGTGCTGCTCGATCGACACCATCATGTTCGACAGAACCGATGGGCTACCGGGCCCGGTGATCATGTACAGGTTTGGGAATCCGACTGTCATCAGCCCGAGGTAGGTCATTGGGCCGTCCGCCCAAGCGTCGCGCAGCGACATGCCATCGCGACCCGTGATATTTGCTCCGACAATCGCACCGGTCATTGCATCAAAGCCAGTGGCGAACACGATCGCGTCGAAGCTCATCGACTCGCCGGTCACATCGATACCCGACTCGGTGATCGACTCGATCGGGGTCTGCAGTAGGTTGACCAGCCGAACGTTCGGCCGGTTGTAGGTGGCGTAGTAGTTCGTATCGAGGCACGGTCGCTTCGTGGCGAAGTAGTGGTTGGTCGGGCACAACAGCTCGGCGATTTCGGGGTCGTCAACGATGCCGCGAATCTTGTTGTGAATGAACCGACGCATCGTGTCGTTTGCCTCGGCGTTGATACCCAGGTCGGTGAACGGCGTCAGCTGGCCCAGTTCGCCGCGTTGCCATGACTGCTCATAGGCAGCGTTGCGTTCAGCTTCGGTTACTTCGAGTGCACTCAGTTCGGCGAGGGGGACGAACGGTACGCCAATCCGTGAGTGTCGGGCCTCTTCCCGATAGTGCGCAGGGTCTTGGCGGTACTCAACCAGCCGCTCATCGGCGATTGGCCCGTGATGCGCTGGCATTGAAAAGTTCGGAGTCCGCTGGAACACGGTGAGCTGCGCGGCTTGCTCGGCGATGATCGGGATCGACTGGATGCCCGATGACCCAGTGCCGATCACGGCGACCCGCATTCCTGTGAAATCGACGCCCTCGTGGGGCCATTCGCTAGTCGAATACGTCGGGCCCTCAAAACGTCCGTTGCCCGGCACGTCGGGAACCTTCGGCACCGACAGGCAGCCGGTGGCCATCACGTAA
Organism: uncultured Ilumatobacter sp.; assembly: GCA_937891565.1. Classification (GTDB taxonomy): domain Bacteria; phylum Actinomycetota; class Acidimicrobiia; order Acidimicrobiales; family Ilumatobacteraceae; genus Ilumatobacter_A. Next base: position 3,298 of record CALAHA010000019.1, read on the forward strand.
TGCTGCCCAACGACGTCGCCGTCGGTTGTGCTGACTGTCCACCGCTTCGTCGACTCGTCCCAGGAGGCAGAGGTGACCCGCGTGTCGAAACGGATGTCGCGCCGCAGGTCGTGTTTGTCGGCAACGAAGTTCGCGTAGCGCAGGATCTCGGGCTGAGTTGCGTACCGCTCGGACCATTCCCATTCGGACTCCAACTCGGGGTCCCAGCTGTATGAGTAGTCGACCGTGAGGATGTCGCAGCGCGCACCCGGGTAGCGGTTCCAGTACCACGTGCCACCGACGCCGTCGCCGACCTCGATAACCACCGCGCTGAACCCAGCATCGCGCATGCGCTTCAACTGGTACATCCCGGCGAACCCTGCGCCCACAATCACCACGTCGACATTGGTCGCACCCGCAACTCGTTCTGCAGCCCGTACGGCACCTTGCTCGGCAGTCATGTTGATCCCCTTCGATCAGCTCTGGTGCATTGTCGCGCTCAAGAGCAGCGAGGATCGAAGCGTGAGCACTTGCACCTACTTGCCTCCCGGGGGTCGTAGCGATCAGTCGCTGGAGCGAGTGCGCCGCGGCCGAGCCACCGCACCGCGAACAACGAGCCGATCGACTTTCAAAACTCGCAGCAGCTTGCGGCTTACCTGCCGATAAGGACCCAGTCGTCGGTGGCCGCGCTGCGCGACACTTATGCATGGACACGAACTACTTGATCATCGGCGCTGGAGCGATGGGTATGGCGTTTGCCGACACCATCCTCAACGAAATGCCCGAAGCAACGCTCACGATTGTCGACCGGCAGAGTCGACCCGGTGGACACTGGAACGACGCCTATCCATTCGTCCGGCTACATCAGCCGTCGGCGTTCTATGGGGTGAACTCCCGTCCGCTCGGCAACGATGTGAAAGACGCCGTTGGTTGGAATGCTGGCCTGTACGAACTCGCAACGGGTGCCGAGGTGATGGCCTACTACGACCACGTGATGCATCGCGATTTCCTCCCATCGGGCCGTGTCACGTACCTCCCGATGACCGAGTACGAACCCGCAACCGGCGATCTCGTGTCGCTCACGACGGGCATGCGGACCAGCGTCAACGCGGCAACGCTGGTCGATGCCACCTACATGAACGTGACGGTCCCGTCGCAGCGTCCGCCCGTGTACGACGTCGCTGACGGAGTGCGCTGTACGCCGCTCAATAACCTCCCCAAGCTGAGCCAGCCGGCTGACGGCTACACGATCATCGGCGCTGGCAAGACCGGAGCTGACGCCTGCCTTTGGCTGCTGCGTAACGGCGTCGACCCGGACCAGATCCGCTGGATCATGCCGCGCGACTCCTGGTACATCGACCGCAAAACCATCCAGCCAGGTGATTTCTTCGAGGGCACCGCCGAACGGTTTATCACCCAGTTCAAGCACATTGCCGAGTCTGACTCAATCGCTGACCTGTTCTCCCGGCTCGAAGCCGACGGCATTCTGCTCCGCCTCACCACCGACGTCGAACCAACGATGTACCGCTGCTCGACGATCACCCAAGACGAACTCGCTCAGCTCCGCCGGATCACTCACGTTGTCCGCCTTGGCCGGGTACAACGCATCGACATCGATCAGATCGTCCTCGACGAGGGAGTGGTTCCCACGAGCGGCGACACCGCCCACATCGACTGCACCGCCGACGGCCTCGAACGTCGCCCGCCGAAGCAGGTCTTCGACGGCAACCGCATCACGCTCCAGACCGTCCGGCACTGCCAGCAGGTCTTCAGCGCTGCATTCATTGCACACTGCGAAGCGGCGTACGAGACAGCCGACGAAAAGAACCATCTCTGCGGTGTCGTGCCCCACCCCGACGCCGCTACCGACTGGATCCGCACCGCGTACGGCAACTCGTTGAACAGCGCGAACTGGGGTGCCGATCCGGCTCTCCAGGCGTGGCTGGCCAACAGTCGCCTCGACGGATTCAGCTCGGCCGATACGCCGAGTGATGAGCTGATCAACGTGATGATGGGTGCGCTCGACCACGCTGAGCCCGCCCTCGCGAAGCTCGAGCAGTACGTCGCCGAACTCGACGCGGCCGGCAGGTAGCCGCCCGCGTTCTACTCGTCTGAGAGGTCGGCCTCGTCCAGGCCGAGCGCTTCGAAGTCGAGGCCGTCGAGTCCCAGGCCCTCGAGTCCGAGTTGGCTCATCAGGTCATCGTGGGTCGGTGCGAGCTGATCACCAATCAGGCCGGCAATACCGAGGGCGTCACGTGCCTCGATCGCTGCGACGACATTTTCCGCGATTGACGGATCGCACGGCATGAAGCCACCGAAAGCACGCCAACCGTCGCCGACCGGCAGCGGACGGCCGATCATCAAATCGCCCGTCTCGATGCCCGAGCCCGACTCCATTTCGCCAACGGTGATTCCTACACCGGTGACGATGTTGCGCAGCTCGACTCGTTGACCGGCGAGCTTCACGATCTCAAACACGCCACGATCGATCGCAGCCCACTGCGTCGCCAACTCGAACTCGTCGGCTGGCAGCAACTCCTGGCGCGCTTCCAGGAAGCGCGCGAAGTCGCCACCTTCGTGGAGGGCGACGTCGGCGATGAACGGCGAGAACCGCATCTGCTCGACGATTTCACCGTCGTCGACGTGTGCGCAGACGGCGTCGGCCAGAGTCTCGATCAGCGCAGCATTACGTGCCCGCCCGAAGCGCATGGCCTTGCCGTGCACCCACGGCGCCCGGTATTCGAGCCCGTGCATCGGCTGATCGTTGATGTGGCACTTCTTGAACTTCTTGCCCGATCCGCAGGGGCACGGATCGTTCCGGTCGGCCACGGCCTTTGGGCGCGTCATGGCGAACGGCTCGATCTCGAACAGCAGCTCCAGGTCGGGCGTGTGCGTTTCGGCCTCGCCCTTGATCGATGCCAGGTGGTCCAACGCACCGGCGCGCTGCAGCAGCGCATATGCAACCGTGGCATCGCTGCGATCTGCAGCGAACTCGGCCGCTGCGAGCAGGAGCGGCTTGGCCTCAGTCGACTCGACAACCTCGTCAAGCACGGCGATTGCATCGAGTGGGCGGCCCACCCGGTCGAGGCAGCGAACACGGAAAGCGGTGATGTCATCGCTCTCCACACGGGCATCAATGAGCGCCTCGACGAAACCGAGGTGTGCTGCTGCCGTGTCAGCCATCTGGCCGGGCAGTGCAACCATTTGCGGCTGCGGGCCGGCACTGAATGCCTCGATGACTTTGGTGTCAGCGAAAAGATCAGCAATGGCTCCCGCATCGCTGATCGTGTGGCTGCTCTGCCACTGCGCGAGTGCAGCAGTTAGCGCCCGGTACGCCGTGGTCTGCGTCTCAGTCAGCTCGAAGAGCAGCGCGGCAATGTTCGACGTGCGCCAGGTGGCGAGCGCGTCCCAGTCGAAGCCGGGCATCGCCACGTCACGGTCTCGAACTTCAAAGCCTGCGGCCTCGAACAACGTGGTCAGGGGTGGCATCGGCGCGTCGGTGAAGGCCGATCGATCGATTGCGATGGCTTCGAGTAGTGCCGACGTGTCGGTTGCACGTTCCAACCCCACGGGCACCGAGACCCCTGCTGCGACCGAGAATTCGGCGTTGCGCGGGTCGTTGAGGGTGACCTGGAATCCGGCCTGTGCAGCAGCGATCTGGGCAGCGGTTGGTGCGGCCGGACCATTCGAGAGGCTCCAATGCGTCGCACCGTCGCGCAACGTCACCGATACCCAACCAGGTCGGAGCGACTCGGCCACTGGGTCAGGAAGTACGAGCGAGTCATGGACGTCGTCGAGGCTCTCGACTTCGAGTAGACCCATGACCTGGCCGGCATCGTCGACGCACGCGACCTCGTTGGTGACGAGCCACCAGACGAGAGGGTCGATGGCCATGGTGTCTTCAATGATTCGCGCCGCAAGGTCTTGCTCAGTCACTTCGATGGTCCACTTGGTGCCGTCGAAGAACCGGGGAAGAAACATCAGCCCGCCGGCAAGATCACCGAACGCACCTTCCATTGAGGTCACTCGGTCGAGCGTCTCGCCCTGGTATTCGCCGAGGTCAATGCCCGCAGACTTGAGGGCGGCAAGCACGTCGTCGATCGGAACGACACGATTGGCCAAGACCGTCGGCAGGGCGTCGAGGATCTCGGGGTCAGTACTCGTCATTCCCGCAGTCTCACAACTGCCGAGCCGTTGCCCAACCCCAAGGGCGGGTTGCCGACCAAGAGCGCTCGCTCACCGCCAGTACCGCTCAGAACGTGAATCGCTCGGTCGTCGTCAGCAGGAGGCTCGCCGGAACGAATCTCATCAACGACTGAACGGCTACCGAATGATCGCCGGCTTGCTGCGGACCTTGGGTGATCAGCTGCGCATGCGTGCGCCGGACGGGTCAAAGGGCGCCTCAGTCAGGCGTGTCGCCGACCGCATCACGCCGACGACCTCGATCTCCCACGGCCCGTCACTGGTCGCGTGAACGGCAGGCACGTAGCCCATCGCTATCGACTTTTCGCTGTGGTGTGCGTAGCCGCCGGAAGTGACCCAACCAACCACGGTGTTGCCATCGGGACCGTTGTGCCAGATCGGTTCGTTGCCAATGCAGTCGGCTGCCTCATCGCCGGTTCCTGCGTCCATCTCGAACAGCACCAGCTTGCGCTTCGGCCCTGCCTGCTTGGCGGCTTCGGCAGCGTCACGGCCGACGAAGTCACCCTTGGCCTCATCGCTAAGGCGGACCATCCAGCCCATGTTCGCCTCGTACGGGTCATAGATCGGGCGGTACTCGGTGCCCCATGAACCCCACCCCTTATCGAGGCGCATCGAGTCGAGTGCACGCAGGCCAAACAGCCGCATGCCGTGCGGTCGACCGGCCTCGGAAAGCGTGTCGAACAGTTGCTGTTGGAAGCTCGCGGCACACCAGATCTCGTAGCCGAGGTCGCCGGTGAAGGTCACTCGCCCGACCATGCATGGGACGCTGCCGACCCAGGTCTGGCGGAAGTCGAGGAAGCCGAACTCGTCGTTGCCCACATCGAAGTCGGTGAGCTCGTCGAGCACCACACGAGCGTTCGGACCAGCGATCGACAGCCCCGTGAGCTCGTTGCCGCACACCCGCAGGCTCACGTCGCCGCCTGCTGGTGATGCGACTCGGAGCTGCTCGCGGAACCAGCGCTCGTGATACTGCTGGGCTGCACCAGAGCCAAAGATCAAAAACCGTTCGTCGCCCAACGCATCGGTCAGACACCCCACGGTGAAGTCGCCGATGATCTTGCCCTGGTGGTTGAGCATGGGCGTCAATGCCAGGCGGCTGGCTGGCGGAATATTGTTGGTGAGTAAGCCGTCGAGCCACGCACGAGCGCCGGCGCCGGTCACCTCGTACTTGGCATAGCCCGTTGTCTCGAACATGCCGACGCCGTTGCGTACAGCGGCCACTTCGTCGGCCACTACGTCGAACGCGTTTGAACGTCGGAAGGTCACTGTTTCTTCTGCCTTGCCGTGGGTCTGGAACCACAGCGCTACTTCGAGGCCATACGACGCGCCCCACACGGCGTTGTGCGAGTCGAGGCGGTCGTGGATTGGCGACTGCATGTGCTCGCGAGCATCAGGCAACTCCTCGTTTGGGAACGTGATTCTGAAACGCCGCCCGTAGTTCTCGCGCACCTTGGAGTTTGTGTAGCGCGGGGTCGCCCAGTCGCCGAAGCGGGCATTGTCCATGCCCCAGACGTCGAAGCCGGGGTCGCCCTCGGTCATCCAGTTCGCCATGCTCAGCCCGACGCCGCCGCCCTGGCTGAGCCCGGCCATCACGCCGCAGGCCAACCAGTGGCCGGGCTGGCCCTTGACCGGTCCGATCAGCGGGTTGCCGTCTGGGGCGAAAGTGAACGGCCCGTTGATCGTGTCTTTGATGCCGATCTCTTGGAAGATCGGGAAGTGGTTGAAGCCGACCTCGAGGTTCTCGCCGATTCGTTCCAAGTCGGGCGTCAGAAGCTGTGCGCCGAAATTCCAGTCGGTCTGATGTGGCGCCCAAGGCACGCCTTTGCGCTCGTAGGTGCCGAGCAGCAGTGAGTTGCCCTCTTCGCGCATGTAAATCTCGCCGCCGAGATCGACGACGTGGAAGCCGGGCATTTTCGATGATTGTCGCCATTCCTCGAGCTGCGGTACCTCTTCGGTGATCAGGTACATGTGCTCCATGGCCAGGATCGGCAACTCGAGCCCAGTCATCCGACCGACCTCACGCGCCCACAAGCCGCCCGCATTGACGAAATGCTCGCAGTTGATAATCCCGAGGTCTTGATTTTGACGCGTGTCGTGCACGTGCAGATCCCAGGTGCCGTCGGCGGCGCGCGTGATGTCGTGGACCCACACGTACTTGTTGATCTCAGCGCCGCGCTGCTGAGCGCACTCGGCGTAGGCGTGCGTGACGCCCGACGGGTCAACGTGGCCTTCGTGCTTGTCGTACATCGCTCCGACGAAGTACTTCGGATCAAGGAACGGCACCAGCTCGTGGGCCTCCTTGGGCGACACCAGCTCGGTCTCCATGCCGAGGTACCGACCGCGGGCGTGGGCCATCCGTAGATAGTCCATCCGCTCGGGTGTGTCAGCAAGCTGCAGGCCACCAGTCATGTGAATGCCGCAGTCACGACCTGACTCGGCCTGGATCTTGTCGTACAGCTCGACGGTGTACCGCTGAAGCGCAGCGACGTTCGGGTCGCCGTTGAGGGTGTGCATGCCGCCCGCCGAGTGCCACGTGGATCCGTGAGTGAGCTCGCGACGCTCGACCATCATCACGTCGGTCCAGCCCGCCAGCGTCAGGTGATACAGCACCGACGCGCCCACGACCCCGCCTCCGATTACCACTACCTGTGCCTGTGTCTTCATGGTTCTGCTTCCACTTTCGATGGTGCGGACGAGTTGGTGCCTGGCACCAACTCGTCCTAGAAATCAGTTTCGACGCCGCCTTCGTTGATTCGGCGGTCGACAAAATCGCGCAGTTCGGCGCGGATTGCGTCGTCCATCGGAGGCGGCTCGTACTGTTCGATGATCTCGCGGGCAAGCGCGTTGGCGCGGGCGCCGGCGTGGGGCGAACCGGCCTCGGTCCACGTTTCCCAGTTCCGCCAGTCGCTGACCATCGGGCCGTAGAACTCGGTCATGTAACGCGCCTGCGTGTGCGCTTCGCCGAAGAAGTGGCCGGCTGGGCCGACTCCTGCGATTGCATCGACTCCGAGCGCGTCGTCGCTCAGGTCGAGCGGCTTCAGGAACTGGCCGACCATGTGCAGCAGGTCGGCGTCGATGACCATCTTTTCGTAGCTCGCATGGAGGCCGCCCTCCATCCATCCGGCCCCGTGCATCACAAAGTTCGCGCCACCCATGATTGCACCCCAGAGTGCCCATGTTGTCTCGTACCCGGCCTGAGCGTCGACGGCGTTCGAGGCGCTCACTGCCGATGATCGGTACGGCAGGTTGTAACGGCGAGCCAACTGCCCGCCGACCAAGGCCGCCTTGGCATATTCGGGCGTACCGAACGCTGGCGCGCCCGAGCGCATGTCGACGTTCGAGGTGAACCCGCCGTACACCGCAGGCGCACCTTTGCGGACGACCTGCGTGAACACCAGCCCGGCCAGCGCTTCCGCGTTCTGCTGGACAAGTGCACCAGCCAGTGTGATCGGCGCCATTGCACCGGCCAACGTGAACGGCGTGATGATGATCACCTGATTACGTGCCGACATTTGGATGATGCCTTCGAGCATCGGATGGTCGTACCGCAGTGGCGACGAGGCGTTGATGATCGACGAGAGGCTCGGCTCGCGCTCAAACGTCTCATGATCGACGCCGCGCGAGAGACGCGCCATCTCGATGCCGTCGAGGTTGCGCTGCTGGCCGAGTGAGTAGATGTGGAACGACTTGTCGGTGAGGGTGTGCGCGTCGTAGCCGGCTTCGAGGTGACGGATCGATGCGTGCAGGTCGACTGGCTCGACCGGATAGCCGGCGAACGTATGGACCGAGTTGAGCATCTGTCCAAGTTTGAGGAAGTCCTGATAGCCGGCCCGGTCGCCCGTGCGCCGCTGCCCATCGAGACCGACGTAATTCGGCGCGCTCGCCACGGATGCAAAGGTGACCCAGTTGCCGCCGATCTGTAGGTTCCGGCCCGGCAACCGGCCGTGCAGCGTGAACTCGCTCGGGATGTGTGCGAGGTACTCGCCGATCATGTCGGCGTCCAGCCGCACGCGGTCGCCGTTGACACGCGCACCGGCTGCTGCCAGCATCGTGCGAGCCCCGGGGTGCAAAAAGTCGATGCCGATTTCGGCCAGCACCCGGAGCGAGGCCAGGTGAATGGCTTCGAGTTCGTCGTCGGACACCACCTGGGTTGGTGGCATTGTCATCCGAGGTTGGGCGAACGGCGGCTGATCATCGACGACCGAGCGCGTGCGCTTGGGCCCACGAGGCCTCCGCCGCTGACCATCCATGTGCCAGAAAGTAGTACGACAGAACCTTGTGGCACAGGGTCGAGACATGACAAGAATCGATGCCCCACTGTCAC